>CAWESJ010000111.1:0-9499 GCA_963811015.1 uncultured Alphaproteobacteria bacterium
TCCATAGGAGAAGACGCATCCAACTAGCTTCAGATTTGTTTTTGCACTCAAAACCTACGGGGCCTCAACTCAAATACTTCCTACTATAATGAGTTCATGATGGATCAAATCTGTGTGGTTGTGAGCCGCGGCCATGTTTTCCTTTGTTCTTCTCAGCGAAGCTAGCACATCACCTTGAAGTTGTTTAAGTGGTCACATCATCCGTGAGTTACATCCGAAACCCAATGCAAGGGAATCTCCCGAAGCTATGAGTCATGTCCCAGGCGGCCCAGATGAGCTCCCATGTGAAGTGATTGATCTCACGCCCGGCCCCGCCTTGCTGCAGTGATTTGGGGGCCGGTGGCCTGTGAATCTCTCGAAGGGAGGGCATGTGGCTCACCTCTCTAGAGCCACTGTTGGACCTGGTCTCAGAGAGGAGTTAAGTGATGCCGCGGCCCCTGCCACTTCTGTTTCTGGCCCCACCCCACCGCTGAGCTCACCGCCAGCGGAAGCTGAGTCGTGCTCACTGCTCGGGATTGCTGAGACTTTATTGATGTCCATCTGCCAGCTGCAGTCAGATTGTGCATCATGCCGTGGAACACCCATTGCAATTCATTAGTGTGGCCCGACACATGTTGGATCCTTATCATCTTGGTGCCCTTGTCCCAATCACACACCCTCCTCTATACTAGGGAAGGTCCGCGAAGGAGAGGCCAGAACATTGGGTGATTGTGTTGCCTGCTTATTGTATCTCAGTGACGTGCTTCTCGGGACTGAACCGAGGCGGGGCCACATTGGCCTGAGGTCTGTGTTGCCCTTGCCTTCTGCACTTGTTGCATCACACATCTTATTGCCATCGGTTTTCCCCAAATGATCAAGGAGCTTAGCCGAATTCCTCACTGTATCCCAACGTCGAGTGCAGGGCTGAGGTTCCTTGCGATGTTTACTACGACATTGGCCTGCTTATCTCCTTATAATTAAGCATTTGTTTTGATGATGCTCTGCCGTCCCAAAATCTTAAGTGTGGCGCCGTATTTGTGAACACACTGGTGTGTGGCAAATACTTGGTGTCTGGTATGAACTATTGTCGCGCGTGCTCAAAGCTGGTGAGATTGCATGGGGGGATGGTGGTGAGCGGGATAGTGGTTCGGTTGTAAGTGTTATTATTGGTGCATGTCACATTGATGTGCATTATCCGAGCATTTAGATGTTGTTGTCGTGTAGGGCGCGCTATGGTTAGTAGGGTGTGGTGAACATAATCACAACTGGTTCAAAGCCTGTTGGATTGGGTGCATGTTGATAGCTATCTCATTGTTTTCTATACTCCGTGGCTAGCTCGCCGAGGAGTTGGGTGGTGCATCTTATAGCGCTGCACCTTGTCACAATGGCCTGTTCTCATGTGTGTCTGTGAAACGAGACTGCTGCTGAGCGCTAACGGAGTTTCTCTCTGTGTGGCGGCAGCTGCTGATCATCTGCAATGGACGAGCAGTGGGTCTGTCACTTGGTCTGTGTGTGCCATATTGACGCGCGCAGGCGCCTCGCTCACCGGATGATGTCGAAACTATAATCGCTTTTCGCCGGAACATTTGTGTTGCTGTCGATATAGGCGAAGATCGCATCGAGGAGCTTCGTGAGCACGTTCAGACCGCCCTGATAGCCCCAGAGCGGAAAGCGATGGTGATGATGCCGATCGAAGATCGGGAAGCCGATCCGGATCAGCGGCGTGCCGGTGTCGCGTTCGAGATATTTGCCATAGGTGTTGCCGATCAGGAAATCGACGGGCTCGGTGAAGAGCAGCGAGCGCATGTGCCATAAATCGCGGTTCGGATAGACATGGCAATTGGCCCCGTAGGGCGATGCGGCGAACACGGCCTTGACCTTCTCTTCCCAATCCTTGCCGCCGTTCGTCGACAGAACATGGGTCGGCTCCGCGCCGAGTTCGAGCAGGAATCCGGCGAGACCGATGCAGAGATCGGGATCGCCATAGATCGCGAATTTCTTGCCGTGGATATGGGCGTGGGAATCGGCGATCGCATCGACGAGGCGGCCGCGCTCGATGCGCAAAATGTCGGGAATGGGCTTGCCTGTGAGGCGCGCGATTTCCATGATGAGCCGGTCCGTCGCCTGCACGCCGAGGGGATGATTGAAGGCGACAACCTCCTGCCCATGCGCGGCGACGAAGGCCAGGGTTTTTTGGGTGGAGAATTCCTGCAGGGAGATCGTCGCCTTGGAATGGACGGCGGCCGCCGTATCCTCGAGGGTGGTGCCGCCATCGAACATGCGGAAGGTCCCGTCGGTCGGCGTATCCCAGACGTCGCTATTGTCGGAGAGAATCGTGTAGTCGATCTTCATCAGATCGAAAACGCGTTTGAGCTCGCGCAGATTGCCGACCGTGTAGGGATCGAAGCCGCCGATGAAATTCAGCCGCTCATTGGGCGTGCGCGCGAGCTTCTCGGCCATGCCCGCCTTGCCGTCCCAGAAATATTCGAGAATGCCTTTCAGCATGTTGTCATAGCCGGTCACATGGCTTCCGACAAAGGCCGGCGTATGCGAAAACGGAACGTCATAGTCCATCGGCACCGAGCCTTTTTCCCGCGCGTTCTTGATGAAGGCGTTGAGGTCGTCGCCGATAACTTCCGCCATGCATGTGGTCGCGACCGAGATCATGCTCGGCTTGTAGAGATTATAGGTGTTGGCGAGCCCATCGACCATATTTGTCATCCCGCCGAAGACGGCGGCGTCCTCCGTCATCGAGGAGGAGACGCAGGAGCAGGGCTCCTTGAAATGACGCGAAAGATGGCTGCGATAATAGGCGACGCAGCCTTGCGAGCCGTGCACGAAGGCGAGGCTGCCGGCAAAACCGCTCGAGCAGAACACGGCGCCCAGGGGCTGGCAGGCCTTTGAGGGATTGACCACCAGCGCCTCGCGGTCGAAGTTGAGCTCCTGGTATTCGGGGGTCATCATCCATTCGCGGATGCGATCGACCTCTGACTCGGCCACGGCGTTTTCGAAATTCTTTTTCTTGTTGGCGAACATCTCGCGATATTCGGGCTGCCTGAAAAGGTCAAAATGGTCGAGCACGGATTTGGCGTTCTGCGGCATCGGGATTTCCTCAATCCTAATCTTGAGAGGGTGGGGTCGCCGAGGGCGAGGCAATGACGGGCTTTGGAGGCGGCGCTTGAGGGCGGCGGACGCCGAATTGGCTTTCAGGACGATCTTGGGAGACGCTTGGGCCGCACGGGGGGCGCCTTTAGGAAAGCGCGCCGCCGCCGCTTGAGCATTATGTAAACGAATTACATAATGCTAGACGAGGCCGCCCAAGTCAAGAAACCGTCAAGGGGCCAGGGGGTGGGCGCGTTCATTTTGTGGCCGCGCGTGATGGAAGCCGCCCTGGCGCCGCGAAATAAGGCATTATTTGACAATATTGATCAACATGCTGCAGGATCTCCCACATGGCGCCAAGGGCAAGAGCTGGTCGCTTCCTGTCCCTTTCGTTATTCATCGGCTCTATATAATGTGCTGAAACGGTTTGGCCCGGGAGTTGCTCAGGCGGAGCGTCCCCTAGTCGCAAGAAGCCGGTCGGGATGGTCCTCTGGGCCATCCCGATCTGGGCGAGGTTTGCCGCTCATGGCATATTTCCTTACGCATGGCTGGAGTTGGTTCGCCGCGTCTTTTTGCGGCGCTTGGCCGCGCGGGCTGAGCGCCGCCGCGGGTTGGGGCGCATGGATCGGCGGCGCTTGCGTCGCGACGCGAAAGAAGGCGGCGAGTCTCGCGATCGTTCTCGCCGCGCTTTCATCCCTCCCGCCGGCGATGGCGCGCGACGTCACCGACATGGTCGGGCGCAGCGTCAGCCTTCCCGACAAGATCACGCGAATTTATTCCACCGCGCCGCCGACCACTTTGGTCGTCTATGCGATGAAGCCCGATAGCCTCATCGGCTGGAACTTCGCGCCCGACGTCCCAAAGGACGAGGCGGCGAAGTTTCTCGCGCCCCACACGATCGATCTCCCCATCCTCGGCAATATGATGGGACACGGCCAGCAAGCCAATCTGGAAGAGGTTCTGGCCGCCAAGCCGGATCTGGTCGTGGCTTGGGCCAATTCCTTCCTGGACACGGCGCCGATCGCCGAGCGCTTCGGCAAGGCCGGCGTTCCGGTGATCTTCCTCAAGCTGGAGGAACTGCCCGATTACGCGCGCGCTTTCGCGCTCATGGGCGATGTCCTGGGCTTGGCCGAGCGCGGCCGCGAACTCGGCGCCTATGTGACAAGCGCTCTCGCGCGGGTTCATGCGGCGCTCGAAGCCGTTCCGCCCGCCGAACGCGTGGCTGTCTATTACGCGGAAACGCCGGACGGGCTCGCGACCGATTGCGATCAATCCATTCACGCCGAGGCGATCCGCCTCGCCGGCGGCGTCAACGTCTATCATTGCGCGCAAGGCGAACTCGTCGGCATGGAGCGGATCAGTCTCGAGCAAGTGGTGCAATTCGCGCCGGATTTCATCGTCGCGCAGGACCAGTCCTTCGCCCGCCGCGTCGCCGACGATCCGCGCTGGCGCAATGTGAAGGCCGCCGCCGCCGGCAATGTGCGCGCTGTCCCCCGCACGCCGTTCAACTGGATCGATCGGCCGCCAGGCTTCATGGAGGCGCTCGGCGTCCAATGGCTCGCCAATTGGTTTTATCCAAAAGCCTTTCCAATCGATCTCAAGGCCGAGACGAAGCGCTTCTATAGCCTCTTCCTCAACGTCGATCTCAGCGATGCCGATGTCGCTCGCCTCCTGCAATGAGGCCAAGGCCGCCGGCGGCTTCACGCTCGGCGCCTTTTCGCTCGGGTCCCTGGTCGCCGCGAGCATGGTCGGCGCGCTGGCGCTCGGCCGCTATCCGCTGAGCTTCGCCGATATAGCGCAATTTCTGCTTGCTTCGCTGGGCGTGGTCGAAATGCCGAAACCGCGTTATGACCTCCTCTACAATGTCATTGTGGAGATCCGCTTGCCGAGGATTCTCGCGGCGAGCCTCATCGGCGCGGCCCTTGCGTCTTCCGGCGCGGCCTATCAGGCGGTGTTTCGCAATCCGCTCGTTTCGCCGGATATTCTTGGCGTCCTTGGCGGCGCCGCTTTCGGCGCAGCGGCGGGGCTTCTTCTCGGCGGCAATCTTCTGGTCGTCGAAGCGCTGGCCTTCGTCATGGGCCTCGCCGCCGCATGCGCCGGGGTGTTGATCGCCCATGCGTTCGGCGGCGCGACCATCATCATGCTGGTTCTCGGCGGCATGATCAGCAGCGCTTTTTTCGCGGCCTTGCTGTCCCTCGTCAAATATCTGGCCGACCCATATAACCAGCTGCCGGCGATCGTCTATTGGCTGATGGGCAGCCTGGCCAATGCGGACCTTCCGCAACTTGCCTGGGCGGCGCCTCCGATCGTCTTCGGCGTTCTTGCGCTGATGTGCCTCGGGCGCGGCCTTGACGCGCTCTCGATGGGCGACGACGAGGCCCGCGCGCTCGGGGTTCCCGTCGCCTTGCTGCGCTATGGCGTGATCGCCGCCGCGACCCTGGTCTCCGCGCTCACGGTCTCTCTCGCCGGCGTGATAGGCTGGGTCGGGCTTCTCGTTCCGCATCTCGCGCGGCTCATCGTGGGGCCGGCCAACGCCAATCTCATGCCCGCGAGCGCCGCCTTGGGGGCGGTTTTTCTGCTCGCCGCCGACGCTCTCGCGCGGAGCGTCGGAAAGGTCGAGCTGCCGATCGGAATCGTCACCCAATTGCTCGGCGTCCCGGCCTTTCTGCTTGTCCTTTCCCGCGCGCGGCGAAGCTGGACATGACTCCCGCGCCGGCGCTTCAGCTCCGCGATCTTCACTTCGCCTATCGCGGCCGCGCGGCGCTGCGCGGCGTGAGCTTCAACGTCGATCATGGCGAAGTGGTCTCGCTGCTCGGCGCGAATGGCGCCGGCAAAAGCACTTTGCTTCGCCTCGTGTTGGGACTGCTCAAGCCTTCGTCCGGCGAGGTTCTTCTGGCGGGCGCGCCGATCCTGCGCATGGCGCGACGCGACGTCGCGCGCCAGATCGCCTATGTGCCGCAAGCCCATGTCCCGCCTTTTCCGTTCGAGGTGCGCGAGGTGGTCATGCTCGGGCGCCTCGCCGAGACCGGGCTGTTTGCGTCGCCGCGTCCGGCCGATCGCGCTGTGGTCGCCGAATGTCTCGAACGCCTCGGCGTCGCCCATCTCGCGCGCCGCCCCTATACCGAAATTTCTGGCGGCGAGCGGCAATTGACCCTGATCGCCCGCGCGCTCGCCCAAGGCGCGCGACTCCTGATCCTTGACGAACCGATGACAGGCCTCGATTTCGGCCATCAAATCCGCCTGCTTGAAGGCTTGCGGGGGCTCGCCGCCGAGAATTACGGGATCTTGATGACGACGCATCATCCAGATCACGCCTTGGCGGCGTCGACCCGGGCGGTCTTGCTGAAGGACGCGCGCGTCCTCGGCGACGGGCCGCCCAGGCTCACCGTGACGCCCGAGGCGATCTTCCGCCTTTATGGCGTGCGGGTCGATCATGTCTCGGCCTGGGCGCGGGGGGCGACAGCCGCGGCCGGCCAAGGCGGCGAAGCCCAGGTCGCGTAGGCAGCAAAGCCGGTATTATGGCGCAACCGCCACAAGCGATTTAGCTCCGGACGCTCATCTGATTCCGAAAGGAGTTCAGTGAGTGATCGCGGCGGCGCGTGGCGCGCTAGTTATTACTATAATCTTAATCTGCGGACTGGCTGAAATAAATCAGCTGTACGTCTGGACGCGCGCCTTCCGGCTTAATGTCCCCCATGATGAACCCTCCTGGTTGCATCGGAACACCCAACATGAATGCGTAGCGGGTTTGAAAGTGCCTCGTATGGTCGGATGCAAATTGGTAGTCAAAACAAACGATCAGGAAGGGGCTAATGAAACCGGGATGGGCAAAATTTCCACTCTCACTTTTCTTGAGCCAACTCTCTATCTCGGTCGTTGATACGGAAACCGGAAAGTTACCATCAATTTCATCACCCGGGAATATTATTGCGTCGGAAAATTGTTCTTCAATATGCCTCATTGGTTCACAAATGGACGATTGGATGTTGGCTATCTCGATAGCCATCCATGTTTCCTTAGGAGGGGAAACAATCTTTGCTTGAACCCGGACGTGAAGTCCGGGAGATTTTCCCGTATTTCTCAGCTTGTAATAAAGTCGCATTGCTGCGCCGGTTTTGGCGCCAAAAGTCAACGGCTCGACAATCGAGAATCCGTCCTTGGGTGGAACGGAAACCCATGGCCTTTGCTCGGCCTCCATAGCATTCAATTGGCCGCGCATAATATTGAACTGATCGTTAGCTGTGTTGGCCTGTCGACGGGAGTCTTCAGCGAGGGACCATGTCAGATAAGCTATTGCAACCGTTGCGGTGGAAGTTACAATTCCATCATGTTTATCAAGCCACTGGATGACACAAGATATAGGTCTAATCACAAATCGCTGCAAAAATTGTATAGCGTTCCATTTATTTTTATGGGGTATTTTTTCTTGTTGTTTGGTATTGGTGCCATTGTTGTCTTTGACTTCCACTTGTAGTAGTTTGGAGCGATCGGCTTTTTCGTCGGAATATTCTGTCTTTTCCATGGCTTCGATATTCTAGTCAGTTAAATATGCTCCAATCTTATACCATCAAACTCTAGCGCGGCAAGACACGCAAACAGCCATGTTGCCGCAAACGTCCCCCACTTCAGCTTCATCGTGATTGAGGCTTCGGTCTCTTCGAAGCCGTGCGCTCTCAGACGGTCTACAAGTTCAACATAGGTGACGCCGGCTCCCTTCATTTTGGCCTTTAACAATGCTAGCTCGCGCTTGCCATTTCTCCCACCAAATTTAGGCGCGGACCCGATACATTTCTTGTGGCGGTTGCGCCATAATACCGCGCAAAGCCCGCGCGGGGCTCCGATCGCCATGGGTTCCCTTGCATCCCGGCGTCAATTGACGCAGCGCCGCATACGATATAATATTATACATAGCTTGAGGCGGGCGGGTTCATCGGCGCCTGGGCAAGGAGCCTGCGCCGCCGCTTGAGCTGCGCCTGCGGCGGAATAGGCCGACCCGTGCATGAAAATTTCGCCGCTCTGGCGCGGAGGCCAACCATGCGAGCTGGACTTTTCTGCACCTATGAAAATCCAGGGCGCGACTACAGGTCGGCCTATGCCGAACAGATGAAGCTCGTCGAGGCGCTCGGCTTCGACGAGGCTTGGGTCGCCGAGCATCATTTCAACCCAGACGCTTCGAGCCCGACCTTCATCGCCACATCTACGGCCGACGCTGTGAAACTGGCGGCGGAGCAAGGCTATGGCGTGATGGCCGGGCCGCCATTTCCGCTAGCCAGCGTGCGCGAGACCCTCCGCCTCTATCGCGAAACCGCGCCGCAAAGCGATCCAAGGCTCGTCCTGATCCGCTTTTATCATTTGGGCCGAACCCATGCGCAGGCGGTCGAAGAGGCGTCGGTTCTTCTGCGCCCATTCGTGGAGCGCATGCAGGTTGCGACAGCTCGGATGCAGCCGGAATGGACCGCATGGATGGAGCTCGACCGCATGATTGAGGATTCGCTGATCGGGACGGCGACGGAGGTCCGCGAAAAAGCCCTGAGGATCGAATCCGAATTGCGGCCACACAGCCTGATCCTGAAGCCGATATGTCCAGACATAGCAAAGCGGCGCGCCGATCTCGAGGCTTTTGGCGAGACGATCCTGGCCCGGTTGGGATTGCCGCCGGAAGCCGCATTGGCGCCGCGCGCGAGCGGCGTGCTATCCGTCAACTAAAGTTATACCCAACAACCATGCGCGAGGCGTCGAAAGCCCATCCGATTCCTGTCCTTGTCTTTAGCTATTTGCGTGATCATGTATTTTGAATATAGACTGAGCTGGCGAGTGCGGAATGCGGGGGCGCGCGCGAGGCTCCGGCGTGAGGCTCGAACGCGCGAAGGAGATCTTCGATGCCCTTCGATCAGGTCGACGCTTTGCTCGCTTTGCGCGCCGATGGGCGGCTTCTCGTCGGGCGCGACCGTATCGCCCTTCTCGAAGCGGTTATTACGCATGGCAGCATGAGCAAAGCGGCGGAGGCCGCCGGTTTCAGCTATAAAACCGCGTGGGACGCGGTTCAGGCGATCAACAACCTTTTGCCGCGCCCGGCCTTCGTCACCCGCACCGGGGGCAAACGCGGCGGCGGCGCGGAAGTCACCGAGGAAGGGCGCAAACTCATCGCCGCCTTCCGGCGCCTCGAAGAAAAGCTCGGCCGCATCTCGAGCGCGATCGCGGCAGAGGGCCTCGACAATTTCGACGATCTTCTGATGTGGGGCCTTGCGGTCAAGATCAGCGCGCGCAACGCCTTTCGCTGCACGGTCGCGGAGATTCACGAGGACCCTGTCGACGTGACGGTGAGCCTCAAGGTTTCCGCCGCGAACGAAATTGCCGCCGTCGTGACCCATGGCGCCGTCGAAGAATTGCGGCTTGCGCCTGGGCGAGCCGGATGCGA
>CAWESJ010000112.1:0-18288 GCA_963811015.1 uncultured Alphaproteobacteria bacterium
TCGGCTGGTCAGTTGAGAACGCGCCGGGCATAGGGCGAATCCAGCGAAAATACCGGGATTTCCGCCTCGAACACATCGCCATTTTCGTTCACCATGCGATAAGTCCCGGTCATGATGCCCGACGGCGTCGTCAAATTCGAACCCGAGGTGTAACGAAAGGTTTCGCCCGGCTTCAAGATCGGCTGTTCTCCGACGACGCCCGCGCCCTGCACCTCTTCAAGCTTGCCATTGCCATCGGTGATTTTCCAATGGCGCGCGGTGAGCTGCACCGTCATATTGCTCTGGTTGGCGATTTCCACGGTATAGGCCCAGAAGAATGTAGCCTCGTCCGCGTCGGACCGCTCGGGCACGAATTCCGGCAGGACCGTGATTTGAATGTCGTTTGTGACAGCGCTGTACATGGGCTCGTTCTATGGGCTCGTTCTACGGACTTGTTCTGAGGCTTGATCCAACATGACAAAGGCGGAAGAGGCCCGGCGTTGGAAATAGTCTAGCATAGCCGCGTTCGGGAGAAAACGGATCTGACGAACGGACGCCGGCGCAAATTTTGAGCAAGAATTATTCCGCCGCGAGGCCCTGCCGGTCGAGGCCGGCGAGCGCCGCCTCCATATCGTCGATGAGGTCTTCGACGTCCTCGAGCCCGACCGAGAGGCGCAAAAGCCCATCGCTGACGCCAAGCGCAGCGCGGGCCTCAGGCGTCAATCTCTGATGGGTTGTGGTGGCCGGATGCGTGATCAGGCTCTTCGCATCGCCGAGATTGTTCGAAATCTTGATGAGGGAAAGCTGATTGGCGAAAGCGTAGGCGGCCGCCTTGCCGCCGACGAATTCGAGCGCGAGCAGGGTTCCGCCTCCGGCCATTTGCCTTTTAATAATGTCGGCCTGGGGATGATCGGCGCGGCCGGGGTAGCGGACCCGCCGGATATGGCGGGAGGCGGCCAGGAAATCGGCGATGCGGGCGGCGCTTTCCGCCTGCTGGCGGACCCGCAGCGACAAGGTCTCGACGGATTTCAAGAGAACCCAGGCGTTGAAGGGCGAGAGCACAGGTCCGGTCTGGCGGAGAAACGCCTGGATGTCGGTTTCGATCAATTCCCGGGCGCCGAGAATGACCCCGCCGAGACAGCGGCCATGCCCGTCGATATGTTTCGTCGCCGAATAGACGACGAGATCGGCCCCGAGCGCCAGCGGCTTTTGCAGAATGGGCGTCGCAAACACATTGTCGACGATGAGGCGGGCCCCGGCCTCATGCGCGATCGAAGCGATCGCTTCTATGTCATAGACCTCGAGACAGGGATTGGTCGGGCTCTCGATGAACAAAACCTTTGTCTCGGGCCGGATCGCGGCGCGCCATTGGTCGAGATCGGAGCCTTCGACCAAGGTCGAGGCGACGCCAAAGCGCGGCAAAAGATCCTCGACGACAAAGAGGCAGGCGCCGAACAGGGCGCGGGCGGCCACGACATGATCCCCGGCCTTGAGCTGGGCCAGGAACGCGGCGGTGACCGCCGCCATGCCGCTCGCGGTCGCGCGCGCGGCCTCAGCCCCCTCGAACAAGGCCATGCGCTGCTCGAACATGGCGACCGTGGGATTGGAGAAACGCGAATAGACATAGCCCGGCGCATCGCCTTTCATCCGCGCTTCGGCGACTTCCATCGACGGATAAACAAAGCCCTGGGTGAGGAAGATCGCCTCGGAGGTTTCGCCGAATTCCGAGCGGAGCGTTCCGCCATGGACGAGCTTTGTCGCCGAACGCCAGGTTTTGGGATCGCGCCCTTGCCCAGAACCGCTCATTTCGTCTCCTTCTCGCGATGAGGCTTTCGTTGCTTACGCGTCGACTTGCCGTATCTCAAGAGCGCGAAGCGGCTTTTTTTCAAGTGGAAACCGGGGAGCGATCAGCGTTTCCTCCGACAAGAGCTCGTTTTCGGCCTAAAGTTTTCCCAGTCGTCCGCGCCAGAGTGCCCCATGAGTTTCACCAACATCTCCCTCCCCCTCTTTTCCCAGAATTAGGGCGCGAAAATAGCGTGGAGCCGTCGCTGCTCGCCGCGAGCGATTTTGGAACTCAGTTCGGCCTGCTTCCCCGCGAAAAGATCGAGCTGATGGTCCGGCGGAAAATGATCCAGGCCGAGAAAGAGTTCGAGGAAGGACAGTTCCAGCCGGCGAGCCTCGACCTTCGCTTGAGCGGGCGCGCCTTTCGCGTGCGGGCGAGCTTTCTGCCCGGAAAGGAGCGCAAGGTCTCGGACCAGCTGCGAACCCTGGAGACCGACGCGATCAGCCTCGAGGGAGAGGGCGCCGTGCTGGAGCGCGGCTGCGTCTACGTCATCCCGCTGCTCGAGCATCTGAACCTGCGCGAGAGCATTTCCGCCGTGGCGAACCCCAAAAGCTCGACCGGCCGGCTCGATATTTTCACCCGCCTCATCACCGACAATAGCGATGTGTTCGACCGCGTGGCGCGCGCCTATGAAGGCCCGCTCTACGCCGAAGTCTCGCCGCGCAGCTTCAGCGTCAGGGTTCGCAAAGGCGCCAAGCTCAACCAGATCCGCTTCAGGCGGCTGAACTCGCAGCAGCTCGAACGGACCGATTTCGGCATGGACGACAAGGAGCTGCGCGAGCACCATCAAAACACGCCGCTGGTCGACGGCGATTTGAATTTGCGCAATGGACTTGTCCTGCGCGTCGGCCTGAGCGCGCAAGCCGTCGGAAGCGTGATCGGATATAGGCGCAGAAACATGCCGACATCATCGACGTGGAGCGGGTCGGCGCCTATCGCGTCGACGATTATTGGGACGTGGTGAGGCCGCGCGACGACAAGAGGCTGATCCTCGACCCGGGGGAATTTTATATACTCGCGTCCCTGGAGAAGCTGCAAATTCCGCGCGACCTCGCCGCTGAAATGGTGCCGATCGATCCGGCCATGGGCGAGTTCCGCGTCCATTACGCCGGCTTTTTCGATCCGGGCTTCGGCGCGGCGGCGGACAAGCGCCCAGGCGCCCGCGCCGTGCTTGAAGTTCGCAGCCACGAAGTTCCCTTCATCCTGGAGGATGGCCAGGTGGTCGGCCGGCTCGTCTATGAGAAAATGGCCGAACCGCCCCAAATCCTTTATGGCGAGAGCCACGTCTCGAACTATCAAGGCCAGGGGCTGAAGCTTTCAAAGCATTTTCGGATGGAGTGATGAAGCCGTCGTTCGAGGCGCCATCGAAACCTCCGGCATCCAGCTCCGGCCACGCTGTTGCAGCGAAGGCACAGCAATAATTATTAGAATTATCCCAGCAAGAACGGCCTTTCCATATGTGATTGAAGCAATTAACCAAATGGAGGAATTCATCAAGCTGACGCAAAGCGGTCACCTTCCTGACCCCGATGAGATCGGCGCTTAGATTAAGTCGAGGAAACCAAGGTGCGGAGAAAAATTCGTTCCGCCGTCCCAATGTTCGTCTTGGCGCTGCTGATGCAGCTTTGGGCGCCGATCGCGACAGGCCTCGCTATCTCCACAGCCACGGACCTCGCCGTCGCAGAAAGCCTCTGCGCACATGCAGACAATGACATTGGCGCGCAGGGTTCGGCCCCGGCCGGCAAAGCGCACGGACATCATTTGTGCTGCCCGATCTGCCTGTCGTCCCATGCCGCCATCGCGCCGCTGCTGGTCGCCTTGGTTGCGTTCCTTTTCGCGCCCGCGGCTCTGCCTCGGCGCATCGTTCCGCGCAGCGCGGCTTTAGTTCGATCCGCGCATTGGATCGGCCGATCCATGCGGCCGCGCGCGCCGCCCGTTTTCTCCTGACCGACACACCTGCGGCTTCACGCCGCGTCATCCGTATCGGCAACCCGGCCTCGCCGCCGGGATCAGGAGAATTTTGATGTCTCGCAATCATGTCTTGCGCAGCGTTAGCCCGCTCGCGCTCTCGATAACGCTCGCCCTTCACGTTTCCGCCGCGAAGGCGCAGCAAGTCCAGGAACTTCCCACCATCGACGTGGCCGGGCAAGGCGGCGCGGTCACGCCGGCGCCGCTCCCAGACGCCGCCGCGCCAGCCGCAGACGCCGCGTCGGGCGCAGCCCCTGTCGCGCCGCTTCCTATTGTTGAAAAATACCAGCTTCCCCAAATGGTGGACAGCATTTCGGCGCAGAGGATCGAGGAAACGGTCAACATCATAGACCCGGAGGATGCGGTCAAATATATGCCGAGCCTTTTCGTCAGAAAGCGCAATGAAGGCGACAATCAGGCGGTGCTCGCGACCCGGACATGGGGCGTCAATTCGAGCGCGCGAACGCTCATTTACGCCGACGACATCCTCCTCTCCGCCCTGCTCGGCAACAACAACTCCTACGCGGCTCCGCACTGGAACCTCGTCGCGCCGGAATCGATCGAGCGGATCGATTTTCTCGAAGGGCCCTTCGCGGCCGCCTATCCGGGCAATTCGATGGGCGGCGTGATGTTGATCACCACCAAAATGCCGGACAAGCTGACGATGACCGCCAAGCAGACCGAGGCGCTGCAACATTTCAGCCTCTATGGAACCGACGCCGACTACCGGACCGATCAAACCAGCGCGACAATGGGCGATCGAATCGGAATTTTTTCGTGGTTCGCCAGCGCGAATTATCAAAACAGCTATTCCCAGCCGCTGACCTACACGACCAACGCCACGCCTCCCGCCAATACGACAGGCACATTTGGCGCCCTGACCAAACAAGGGCTCCCGGCCGATGTCGTCGGCACAGGCGCCTTGCTGCACACGAATGAGGTGAACGCCAATCTGAAGCTCGCCGTCGATTTCACGCCTTGGCTGCGCGGCTCCTACCAGATTGGTTTCTGGTCCTATGACGCAAACTCGAGCCCGCAAACCTATCTCACTTCGACCCTGACGGGAGGGCCGACCTTCGGCAAGGTGTCGAGTTTCGCGAGCGCCGAGTACAATTGGCTCGAGCAGCATCTGGCCAATGCAGTTTCACTCCGGACCGACACGCATGGCGCGCTGGATTTTGATATATCGGCCTCGACTTATGACTATCTGACCGACATCCAGAGAAATCCGTTCTCGGTGACTCCGGTCGGCGTCGGATTTACGGAAAATGGCAAGATCACCCGCCTGGACGGGACGAACTGGGAGAATGTCGACTTCAAGGGCGTCTGGCGGCCTTTCGGCGTCAACGGTCCGAACGAGGTTAGTTTCGGCCTGCATGGCGATCGCTACTATTTGAACAACCCAACCTATCAGACAGCCACTTGGAACGCAGGATCGAACACCGGCACGGGTCTGCTCTATTCGGACGGGCTTGGCCAGACCGAGACCGGCGGCCTGTTTGGACAGGACGTGTGGAAGATCCTTCCCGATCTAAAATTGACTCTGGGCGGCCGGCTCGAATCGTGGAAGGCGTCCGACGGATTCAACTATTCGACGACCCAGAACACGACCGTGGGGAGCTCGACGGTCGGTGCGATCAAAACTTCGACAAGCAAATACCAACCGGAGCTCCACGCGCTCGATTTTTCGCCCAAAGCCTCGCTTTCGTGGCAGCCGAACAAGGATTGGGAGGTGACCGGCTCGTTCGGCGACGCCTATCGCTATCCGACCGTTCAGGAACTCTACGCGATCTCGACCTCGGGCGCGAATTTCATCATCCCCAACCCAAATCTTTTGCCCGAGCAGGACCTCGTGGGGGAAATCGACATCGAACGCAAATGGGAAGACGGAAAGGTCCGCCTCTCGCTGTTCCACGAAAACACCTTCAACGCGCTCATCTCTCAGACCAATACAGCGACCGCGAGCAATGGCGCCCAAACCACGGTCACATCCGTCGCCAATGTCGCCCAAACCCAGAATCAAGGCGTCGAGCTTTCCGCCCAAAAGGACAATGTGCTGATCAGGGGAATGCAGCTCTTCGGCAGCGTGACCTATGTCGATTTGCGCATTTTGTCCGACCCGACCTGGGCCGGAACCAATCCCTTCACCGGGCTGCCGGACAGCGTTGTCGGCAAACACGTGCCCTATGTCCCGGTGTTTCGGTCGACATTCGGCATGACTTATCGGCCGGATCCCCATTGGGCCTTCACCCTGGCGGCGCGCTATAGCGGCAAGCAATATTCGACCCTGGACAACACCGACGTCATACCGAATGTCTATGGCGCCTTCGACAATTTCTTCGTCATCGACTTGCGCGTTCACTATAATGTCAACGATAACGTGTCGCTCGACTTCGGCATTGACAATCTGAACAACGAGACATACTTTCTCTACCATCCCTTTCCCAAGAGAACCTTCGTCGCTGACGCAAAAATAAAATTCTGACGGCGCCATGTTCCGACGTGAACGCTAGAGCATGTTCCGAAAAAGTTGACCGACTTTTTCGGCATTGAGACATCGGATATATCCGATGTCTCATGAAAACATGCTCCAATTCTTTGAAATTGAGCGATTTCTTCTCGACCGAATGATTCCATTCGGTCGGAAAGCGCTCTAAGGCCTTGCGTCGCTGCGAAAAAGCCGGGCGGCTTGTCGATCCAAGAGAGATCGAAAAGCCGCCCCGAACCATCGGATCTTCCTTGAACTGGTTGGCCTTTGGGTGATCTGAAGGGCCGCGACCCGGCCTCGGCTTTCCGCTTCGCGCCCACGACCTGTTCGAGAGGCCGCCAGAGCATGTTCCGAAAAAGGTGACTGACTTTTTCGATCAGAACATGCTCTGGCTTCTTGAATTTGAGCGAGTCTTTATCGATCACCTCAGTCCAGGCGATCGGCGCGCGCTTCAGATCATGGTCATGATCGCGTCCAAGAGATTAGAGCGGGATGCGGGCGGACAACCATATTGCGCTTGTCCTCATCCGGCTGCAGTCATCCGGCTTTCATCAAAGGGTTAGAGCATGATGTCAGCCGAAAACGGGTTTCCGCTTTTCGGCGTCATCCTCTGAAGGAAGTTTGGCTCCATGCTCGATAAAACCCTCTTCTCCAACCGCGCAAGCGAGGACTCCGAGGCGGCCGAATATGGCCCTGTCGCGCAATGGGCGCATTGGATCACGGCGCTCTTGATCTTCGCCATCGTCATCATCGCCTGGATCATGACCGAGGAGTCCCGAGACAATCCTTCGCGCCAGGTTCTCTACACGATCCACAAGGCGCTGGGCGTGACGATTTTCGCCATCGCGGCTTTTCGCATTCTCTGGCGCGCCGCCAATCCCGCGCCGCCCTTCCCCTCCCGCGTCGCGCGCTGGGAAGCCATCGTCGCCAAGATCAGCCATGTCCTCTTATATGTCGTCCTTGTCGGGATGCCGCTCAGCGGATTCATCGACTTCGCAGGCGGACGGCCATACGATCAGTTTCTTCTATTTGTTCGACGTGCCGGCCGTCATTCCGCGAAACAAGGATCTCTCGGAACTCGCCGAGGCCGCGCATATCTGGCTGCAATGGCCGCTCTACGCCCTGGTCGCCCTGCATGTCCTGGCGACGGCCTGGCATATCACCATAAGGCGCGACGGGGTCTTGCATCGCATGCTGCCGAAGCAGATCAACGCCGAATGAGCGCGCGGGCCGCCAAGCTTTTCGCGCTTTGCCTCAGCGCCTGTTTTTCCGGCGCGCCGGCCCGGGCCGAGGGCTCGCTTGCGCAGGCCTATCAAATCCTCGCCTCAAAGCAATTGGTCGATCTCACCCATTCCTTCGGGCCGCAAACGCCGGTCTGGTCGGGCTTTGGCCAGGCGCGCTTCAGCCCCGCCATCAATCCCGAAACAAAGGCGCCCTATACGATCGCGAAGGACGGCTTTCGCGCGACCTTTTATGAAATGGTCGGCCAATATGGGACCCATGTCGATCCGCCGGCGCATTTCGCCAAGGACGGAGTCACGATGGACGCGATCCCGCTGGAGCAAATGATCCTGCCGCTCGTGGTGCTCGACGACACGCCATATCTGCCCGCTGATCCGAACCACGCCTTTTCCCTCGCCGACCTCCGCGCCTGGGAGGAGACGCATGGCCCCGTGCCCAAGGGTAGTTTCGCGGCGCTGCGAACCGACATGGCGAAAGAGTGGGACGCGAACCCTGAGCATTTCAAGCGGACGCCCTTCCCCGGCTGGTCGCTGGAGGCGGTGAAATTCCTGGTCGAGCAGCGCGGGATTGTCGCGATCGGCCATGAATCCATGGACGCCGATGCGACCGAGAAAATGGAGAGCGAGACCTATATTTTGACCAGCGGCCATTATCAGATCGAGGTCATGGCCAATCTCGACAAGGTTCCGGCGACCGGCGCGCTGATCGTCGTGACCTGGCCGAAGGTCAAGGAGGGCCTCGGTTTTCCCGCCCGGGCTTTTGCGATATTGCCGTGAGCTTTGGGGCATCGCGCGCGGGCTGAAGTCTCTTTTTTCCAGCGTTGGAGAAAATCTGCAGCGACGACCGCAGATTTGAAGAAATCCTAAATTCAGATGTCTTCCTCGTTGAGGCCGATTTCTCGCATGATTTTAGCTATGTGCACCTCAATAATCTCGTCGTTTAATTCTGGCCGTGTGCGATATGGCTCCATGAATTTTGAAAGAGCACGATCAGCTGCGTAAAACATTGCGTGCGCTTCTTTCAATTCAGCAATCATCTCGTCTCGTTTCTGCCGCGAGGCCAACTCAAGAGAACGCTCGCGAAAAAAGTCGTGCGCCAGAAAATTGCGTCGCTTCCTCGCCTCTTCGATTCGTTCCTTAAGAGATGCGTCCATAAGGGAAAGCGTCTGGGCGCGCTTAATTAATCGCCCCAGCGTTTGATCGTGCTGTCGCCTCACGAAGGCGTCAAATTCTGCCTCAGCCTCGGCGCGATCGAAGCCGTTGCACCCCTGACGCTTTAAAGTTTCCGTGACTTCCGTGAAAAAGTCGAGCTCTACAACAGCAAGCGGAACGTGTCAACGATTTTGAGACAGCCGGCTTTCGAATTTAAGCTCGGATTTCTGGCCTTTGGGTTGGCGGGTTGATCCAGGCGGCGGTTGGTTTGAGCGGCGGTTCGGGAGCCTTTTTGACGAAGCGTTCTGGATTGGATTGGAAGGCCAGGTCGAGGATTTTCTGGCGAGCTGCGTAGACTTCGTCGGCCTGACCATAGTGGACCTGGTCCGGCGTCATCAGGCCGATGCCAGAGTGGTGATGATCCCGATTATACCAATCGAAGAAGCTGCGGCAGAACGCCTTTGCGTCCTCGATGCAGCCGAACCGCTGCGGAAACTGGGGCTGGTATTTCAGGGTTTTGAAATGGCTTTCCGAGAACGGGTTGTCGTTTGAAGTGTAGGGCCTGCTATGCGATTTGGTGACGCCGAGATCGGCGAGCATCAGGGCGGTGGCTTTGGCCTTCATCGGGCCGCCGCGATCGGCATGCAGTGTGAGTTGGCCAGGCGCGACATCATGCTTGACCACGGCGTCGTCGAACAACGGTTTGAACAATGCCGCGCTTTCCGCGTCCGCAATATGCCAAGCGACAACCCTGCGGCTGAAAATATCAATGATGACATAGAGATAGAAATAGCTCCATTTCACCGGCCCCATCAATTTCGTAATATCCCAGGACCAAACCTGATTTGGGCTTTCGGCGAGAAGTTCGGGCTTCTGATAGGCGGGATGCCGCAATTGCCGGCGTCTCTCGCGGACTTCGTCATGCTCGGCGAGAACGCGATACATGGTGCGGATCGAGCACAGATAGACGCCCTCATCGAGCAAGCTGGCGTAGACTTCGGCGGGAGCCAAATCAACAAACCGCGGCTCCCTCAACAGGTCGAGGACGGTTTGGCGCTCTTTCGCGGCAAGCGCCCGCATTGGCGTTGGCCGCGGCCGTGCAGCCGCAGGCGGCTGTCTGCGGAAGGCTAGGCGGCGATAAAGGCTGGCGCGCGACAGACCAAGCGCAGTGCAGGCGGCGGCGATCAAGCCCCCGCCCGGCGCCAGGGCCGCCACCGCGTCCATCAAGACCCCTCGTCGCTCTCGGTTGGGAGGCCCAGCAGCGCCGCAACTTTTTTTTGAAGTTCTATGATCGCTTCGGCGCGCTCCAACCGCTGTTTCAAACGGAGGTTGTCCCGCCGCGAAAGCGCAAGTTCCGCCGCCAGCGGGTTTGGTTCCACAGTTTTTGGGCCGCGCTTGGCCGGGCTCAGCGCTTCGAAGGCGCCGGCGGCGCGCTGGCGCCGCCAGTCCGACAGCGCCGACGAATAAAGCCCTTCGCGGCGCACGATCGCGCCGATTCCTCCAGGGACGCCCGCGGCGCGGTCGGCCTCTCCAAGAATGCGCAATTTGTCTTGCGCCGTGAATGTCCGGCGACGCGGACGCTCGGAAAGTTCAGGAGAGGCGGCGGCCGGCGCTGAAACGATCGTCGGCCTCCGGCCGTCCTCCTTATCAGCGCCGGCCGCCGCAAGGGTCTTGCTGTCTTTGATTGGGGGCATAACCACGGGATGTTTGTCCTACGCCCTCAAGGGTAAACTCCCGGCAGGTCTTTGTCTCATCATCATTGGCACGGAGGGAGAGCAAGGCCCATTTCAAACGCATTGGCCATAAAATAGGCGCACCCAAAATAGGCGAACACTTCCTTTACGTGCTCACTTTTATTGTAATCGTCCTGCTTGAACATTTAAGCCTCCAAATCATCCGGCGGCTTACATAAATAAGCGCGTGATCTCGATCTGAGCGAGCAATGTCGCAAAATTTCAGATCCGGTAGATTAGGTATTTTGTAGAACGTTTAAGATTCCGCGTTTCTGCCCAGAGTTTAACTAAAATATTCCGCCAGCACCGCCGCGTAAATCTCCGTCAGCGCTTCAATATCCCGCACGGCGGCGCGTTCGTCCACCATATGCATGGTCGCGCCGACAAGGCCGAACTCCAGCACTGGGCAATAGGCGCGGATGAAGCGCGCGTCCGAGGTTCCGCCCGAGGTGGAGAGCTCAGGTCTGCGGCCGGTTTTCTGCTCAACAATTCCTGAAACAAGCGCGGTGAAGGAATCGGGCTCGGTCAGGAAGGCCTGCGCGTTGCAGGGCTCGAAGCCGAGGGTGAACTCCGCCCCCTGCCCCGCCGCCTTAAGCCTCGCGCGCAGCTCGGCCTGCAGGGTCTCCGGCGTCCAAAGATCGTTGAAGCGGATGTTGAACCGCGCCTTGGCCTCGGCGGGAATGACGTTCCAGGCCGGATTGCCGACATCGACCGAGACGATTTCGAGATTGGAAGGCTCGAAATGCGCGGTGCCCTTGTCGAGCGGCGCTGCGGTCAAGCCATTGAGCAGGCGCAGCAGATGCGGGATCGGATTATTCGCCCGCGCCGGATAGCCGACATGGCCCTGGCGGCCATGCGCGGTCAACGCGCCGTTCAGCGAGCCGCGCCGGCCGATCTTGATCATGTCGCCAAGCGCCAGCGGATTGGTCGGCTCGCCAAGGAGGCAATGGTCGAAGCGCTCGCCGCGCTCATAGGCCCAGCGCAGGAGCTTCGCCGTGCCATTGACCGCAGGCCCCTCCTCATCGCCAGTGATGAGAAAGCCGATCGAGCCTTTTCGCAGTCCATGTTGCGCAACATAAGCGCATGCCGCGGCTGCGAAGGCCGCGACCGCGCCTTTCATATCGGCGACGCCGCGCCCCCAGACGAGACTCTTCGGCGAGCTCCGCCGAGAAAGGATCAAAACGCCATTTCGCCGCGTCGCCGACAGGCACGACGTCGGTATGGCCGGCGAAGACCAGATAAGGCGCGCCCGAGCCGATCCGGGCGTAGAGATTGTCGATGTCGGGCGTGCCGGCTTCGGAAAAGGCCACCCTATGGGTCGCGAATCCCGCCTGTTTCAAAACGGCATCGAGCACGCCGAGGGTTCCGCCGTCCTGCGGCGTCACGGACGGGCATTTGACCAGCGCGCGGCAAAGATCGACGGCTCTCGCGGACATCGGCATGACAAGACTTTACAAAAGTTCGAGCCTCGGCGCGGAAATTTCGCCCGGGCTCTCGCGCATGACGCCGAAAAGCTGCAACCGGTTTTCGGCTGAAATCATGCTCTAACCCTTTGATGAGCGCGTTCCGATTGGATGGAACCATCCAGTTGGAACGCACGCTAGGTCATGGAGTTGGAGCATGTTCCCATCGAAAAAGCCGATCACCTTTTTCGGAACAGGCTCTATCGCATGGCGGGCGGCGGCGCGGCAAACTTTCGCGGGCGAGGCTCGAAAGCCGGCGCTGGCGTCGCCATATAATAATAAAAAGAGCGGCGTCGCGGCCCCGCCGGGAGGCTGCGCCGAGTTCCCGAGCCCCAAGACCTCCGAGCCCAAGGAAGCGTCCCCATGCAAAATCCCGGTCTCGACTTCGCGCATGGGCCGGATCTCGACATGCTGCGCGACATGGTCGCCGGTTTCGCGTCTGAAAATATCGCGCCCCGCGCGGCCGAGATCGACCGCACCGATTGTTTCCCGCAGGATCTCTGGCCCGACATGGGCGCGCTCGGCCTGCATGGAATCACCGTCGAGGAGGAATATGGCGGCGCGGGCCTCGGCTATCTCGCCCATTGCGTCGCCATGGAGGAGGTCAGCCGCGCCTCGGCCTCGGTCGGCCTGTCCTATGGCGCCCATTCCAATCTCTGCGTCAACCAGATCCGCCGCAACGGGACGGATGCGCAGAAGCGGCGCTACCTGCCCAAGCTGATCTCGCGGCGAGCATGTCGGCGCGCTCGCCATGTCGGAGGCCGAACGCCGGCTCCGACGTTCGTCTCGATGCGGCTTCGCGCCGACAAAAAGGGCGACCGCTATGTTCTGAACGGCGCCAAGATCTGGATCACAAACGGCCATTGCGCCGATACGCTCGTCGTCTACGCCAAGACCGACTCCTTCCGCCGGCGCGCATGGCGTCACCGCCTTTCTGATCGAGAAGGAGTTCAAGGGATTCTCGCTCGGGCCAAAAGCTCGACAAGCTCGGCATGCGTGGATCGCCAACGTCGGAGCTCGTATTCGAGGATTGCGAGGTTCCGCAAGAAAACATCCTCGGCAAGGTTGATGAGGGCGTCGGCGTCTTGATGTCCGGCCTCGACTACGAACGCGCGGTGCTCGCCGCGGGCCCGCTCGGCATCATGCAGGCCTGCCTCGACATTTGCCTGCCCTATACGCATGACCGCAAGCAGTTTGGCCGGCCGATCGGCGAATTCGAGCTGGTTCAGGGCAAGCTCGCCGACATGTATGCGCGGCTTTCCGCCAGCCGGGCCTATGTCTACGCCGTGGCGAGAGCCTGCGACCGCGGCGGCCCGGTGCGCAAGGACGCCGCCGGCGCGCTTCTCTTCGCGGCGGAAAACGCGACCAAGGCCGCGCTCGACGCCATCCAGCTTCTCGGCGGCAATGGCTATGTCAACGACTACCCGACCGGGCGCCTGCTGCGCGACGCCAAGCTTTACGAGATCGGCGCCGGCACGAGCGAAATCAGGCGCATGCTGATCGGGCGCGAGTTATTCGAGGGAAACTGAGGCCGAGGATGACGATTCTCAAATCCCTCGTCGATCCGCGCAGCGAAGAATTCGCCGCCAACAAGGCGGCCATGGAGGCGCTTGTCGCGGACCTGCGCCGGAAACTGTCCGACATTAAGCTGGGCGGCGGCGAAAAGGCCCGCGAACGGCATATTGCGCGGGGGAAGCTGCTCGCCCGCGCGCGCGTCTCCGCCCTCATCGATCCCGGCGCGCCCTTTCTGGAATTCTCCCAATTCGCCGCTTACGAAGCCTATCCCCAGCCCGCGCCGGCGGCGGGCGTCATCACCGGCCTTGGCCGCATCGCCGGCCAGGAATGCGTCATAATCGCCAATGACGCCACGGTGAAGGGCGGCGTCTATTTTCCTCTGACCGTGAAGAAACATCTTCGCGCCCAGGAAATCGCGCGCGAGAACAACCTGCCCTGTCTCTATCTCGTCGATAGCGGCGGCGCCAATCTGGCCAATCAGGACGAGGTCTTTCCCGATCGCGAGCATTTCGGCCGCATCTTCTATAATCAGGCGCGAATGTCGGCGGAAGGCGTCCCGCAGATCGCAATCGTGATGGGCAGCTGCACGGCCGGCGGCGCCTATGTCCCGGCGATGAGCGACGAGGCGATCATCGTCGCAGGCGAAGGCGCGATTTTTCTCGCCGGGCCGCCGCTCGTCAAGGCCGCGACCGGCGAGATCGTCTCGGCGGAGGAGCTCGGCGGCGCCGAGGTCCACACGCGCGTCTCGGGCGTCGCCGATCACTACGCCCAAAACGACGCCCATGCGCTAGAGATCGCGCGCCGCCTCGTCGGCAATCTCAATCGCGCCAAGCGCCCGGGCCTTGCGGTCGAGCCGCCGGCCGAGCCGCTTTACGACCCCGGCGAGATTTACGGCGTCATTCCCGCGTCCGCGCGACACTCCTATGACGTGCGCGAGATCATCGCGCGCGTGGTGGACGGCAGCGCCTTCGACGAGTTCAAGGCGCTTTATGGGACGACATTGGTCTGCGGCTTCGCCCATATTCACGGTTATCTCGTCGGCATACTTGCGAATAATGGAATTTTGTTTTCGGAATCGGCGCTGAAGGGCGCGCATTTCATCGAGCTTTGCGCGCAACGGAAAATCCCCCTGGTGTTCTTGCAGAATGTCACTGGCTTCATGGTCGGGCGCAAATATGAGGCGCAAGGGATCGCCAAAGACGGCGCCAAGCTCGTCGCGGCCGTCGCCTGCGCCAATGTTCCAAAATTCACCGTCGTCATCGGGGGCAGTTTCGGCGCCGGCAATTACGGCATGTGTGGACGCGCCTTCGGACCCCGTTTCCTCTGGATGTGGCCCAACGCCCGGATCTCGGTCATGGGCGGCGAGCAGGCCGCGAATGTCCTGGCCCAGGTCCGCCGCGACAATCTGGAGGCCGCGGGGACGCCATGGTCCGCTGCGGAGGAAGACGCCTTCAAGGCGCCGATCCGCGCCCAATTCGAGCGCCAGGCCCATCCCTATTACGCCAGCGCGCGGCTCTGGGACGACGGCATCATCGACCCCGCCGAGACCCGCATGGTTCTCGGGCTGTCGATTTCCGCCTCCCTCAACGCGCCGATCGAACCGACGCGTTTCGGCGTGTTTCGGATGTGAGCCAGGACATGCCGGCGCTTTTTTCCAAAATCCTCATCGCCAATCGCGGCGAGATCGCCTGCCGGATCATCAAGACCGCGCGCCGGCTCGGCATTGCGACGGCCGCGGTCTATTCCGACGCCGATCGCGAGGCGCTGCATGTGACGCAGGCCAACGAAGCCCTACGCATCGGACCCGCGCCGGCCCGAGACAGTTATCTCGCCGGCGCAAAAATCATCGAGGCGGCCCTGCGCTGCGGCGCCGAAGCCATTCATCCAGGCTATGGCTTTCTCTCCGAGAACGCCGCTTTCGCCGAAGCCTGCGCGCAGGCGGGACTCGTCTTCATCGGGCCGCCGCCAGCGGCGATCAGAGCCATGGGCGACAAGGCGGAGGCCAAGGCGCTCATGGAGAAAGCCGGCGTTCCCGTGCTGCCCGGCTATCATGGCCAAGACTATCATGGCCAAGACCAGGACAAGCGCCGGCTTGCAGAGGCCGCCGCCGCGATCGGCTATCCGGTTTTGATCAAGCCTTCGGCCGGCGGCGGCGGCAAAGGCATGAAGATCGTCGCGGGCGCCGCCGACTTCGAGCCCGCGCTGGCGAGCGCCCGGCGCGAGGCCGGCGCGGCCTTTGGCGACGACCGCATTCTCATCGAGAAATATCTTGCAGGGGCCGCGTCACATCGAGGTCCAGATCTTCGCCGATGCGCGGGGAAACTGCGTCCATCTGTTCGATCGCGATTGCTCGCTCCAGCGCCGGCATCAAAAAATCATCGAGGAGGCTCCGGCTCCGGGCCTTGCGGGCGACCTGCGCGACGCCATGCGCGGCCGCCGCGATAGAGGCCGCGCGGGCGATTTCCTATGTCGGCGCCGGCACAATCGAGTTTCTCGTCCCGGCCTCCGCCGACGCCTTCTATTTCATGGAGATGAATACGCGTCTGCAGGTCGAGCATCCGGTCACCGAGATGATCAGCGGCCTCGATCTCGTCGAATGGCAGTTTCGCGTCGCGGCGGGCGGACCGCTGCCGCTGGCGCAGGACCAAATCCGCCGCTCCGGCCATGCGATCGAGGCGCGCCTCTACGCCGAGGATCCCGAGCGGGATTTTCTGCCGCAGCCCGGCCGCATCGAACGCCTCGATTTGCCGAGCGCGACCCCGCATGTCCGCATCGACTCCGGCGTCGCCGCGCCTGGCGAGGTCCAGGTTCACTATGACCCGATGATCGCCAAGCTGATCGTTTGGGACGACGACCGGCCGGCCGCGATCCGCCGCCTGCGCGGCGCGCTCAATGACGTCCAAATCATAGGGGTCGCGAGCAATGTGGAGTTCCTGCGCCGGATCGCCGCGCATGAGGCGTTTCAGCGCGGCGCGCTCGAAACCGGCTTCATCGCACGCCATCGCGGCGACCTGCTGGCGCCGCCCGCCGACGCCTCGCGCGAAACTCTGGCTCTCGCCGCGATCGGCCTGCTTTGCGCGCGCGCCAGCGCCGCGCGAGCCGAGGCGCAGCGCTCAAACGATCCCTGGAGCCCCTGGAGCCGTGGGGACGGCTGGCGGCTGAACGAATTTGCGCAGGAGAGCCTCCGCCTGCGCGAATTCGGCCCGCCCGCGCGGAAGGACCTTGTGATTGACGTCACCTATCTGCGCGACGGCTGGCGGCTCGACCTCCCCGACGGGACGCGCATCGACCACGCATCTGGCGCGTTGGCGGCCGACGGCGCGCTTTCGGTCGATCTTGACGGCCACCGTCTTGCGGCGGTCTGGGTCGCCGCCGGCGAGGGGTTCAGCGTCTTTCCCAAAGGCGAGGCCGCGCGCCGCTTCGCCCAGGCCGACCCGGCCGCCGAGGCGGCAGGGCGAAGCGAGCGCCGCGCCGGCCTCGTCTCCCCAATGCCCGGCCGGATCATCGCTTTTCTGGTCGAACCGGGCGCGAGGGTCGAGGCGGGCCAACCGATCCTCATTCTCGAGGCGATGAAAATGGAGCATCAGCTCCGCGCGGCAAGTGGTGGGATCGTCAAGGACTACAAGGTTCGAGTTGGCGATCTTGCGGCCGAAGGCGTCGAACTGGTCAGTTTCGAGGCCGAGGAGCCATGATCTGAGGCGCGAAACGTGAGATTAAAAAATTATGTGAAATTAAATAGTTACATGAAGATATTGATGTCCGCAAAAAGCTTTTCGCCACCGCGATGCATGGCTCTAAAACGTTAATCTATCAGATTAATAAGTACCTGTAAGTATCTATTAAAATTTTGCTTTTATTGAGTTTTTGACCTCAAGAGCCTTTTGCGCCAACAACCCCGCGGCGGCGCGCGGGCGCTCCGCCGGGTCGCAGCGATAGGCGCAGGCTGCGGCGGAAAAACTCTGGATTTCCGCGTCATTTGTTGCATGGGTTGCGGCGCATTTTCGGCGCGGCGACGAATGGAACCCAAAATATGCGAAAGGTCATAGGCGGCAAGCTCCACGGCATCCGCGTCACGGAGGCGAATCTCGACTATCACGGCTCGATCACCCTCGATCCCGAGCATTGCGAGGCGGCGGGCATTCTTCCGCTCGAATTCGTCGAGATCTGGAACAAGAATTCCGGCGCCCGGATCTCGACCTATGTGATCCTCGGCCAACGCGGGTCGCGCTGCTGCGTCCTCAACGGCGCCGCCGCGCGGACGTGCCAGCCCGGCGACGAGCTTATCATTTGAGCTCGATCTATGTCGAAAGCGCCAGCATAGCGGATCTCAGCCCCGCCGTTCTCACCTTCAATTCCGCCAATAATATCATCGAGCGGCTGCGCTATAGCGTTCGCCAGGATAAATCCGGGCGCTATCAATTCGCCATCCTCGACGAGGCGGGGTCAAACCTGCCCATCCCCCTCGCCGCGCGCGCGGGGTCAAAGCGCGCCTAGAGCCGGATGCCGAAAAGCGGCGACCCATTTTTCGTCGTCCCGCCCTGATCCTTCCCCGAGAGACGGATGGCGTCGTCATCCGCAGCCGCCGCCCGGCGCGCCGATGGCCGCCAAGGCCGAGCCGCGTTCTCGCTTTAAATTCAGATTGATCGGAACGCGCGGCCGGGGCCGGAGTTTTGCCGCTCAAATGGAGGACAATCATGGATATTGGAAAGCTTTCGGCATTAGCCGGCGCCGCTTTGCTCGCGGTTTCGACAACGGCTTCCGCGGGTCCGATGAGCGTCGCGAGCGCGGGCGCGGTCGCGCCGGCGGAAACCCTGGTCCAGCCGGTCTATTACCGGCATTGGACCTATCATCATGGGCAGTTTCATCGCCGCTATGTCCATCATTGGGGCCATCACTACGTCCATAA
>CAWESJ010000113.1:0-15917 GCA_963811015.1 uncultured Alphaproteobacteria bacterium
TCGGCGCCATGCTCGACACCGCCGCCAAGGGGGTGGGCCGTCTTCTCGATTATATGGATGTCGCGGCCTTGGTCGAATTTGTCGATCAATGCAGGGAGGTCGGGCTGATTTCGGGCCTCGCCGGTTCGCTCGAGCCTCCCGACGTGCCGCGTCTGCTTCCGCTGCAGCCGAATTTTCTCGGATTTCGCGGGAGCTTGTGCCATGGCCGGTCGCGCGGCGCTTCGATCGACGCGGCGTCGGTGAGGCTGATCAGGGACCTTATTCCGCGCGAAGGGGACGACGGGGCCGCGGCCAGCGAATCAAGCGTCGACTGGCGCTTCGTCCTCGCCCGCGCGCACGCCTCGCCGAATGAGCGGTCGGTCGAGACCGATCGCGTCTTCGTGCATGATCTCATCATTCCGTGCGCGATCGGCGCTTATGATTTCGAGCGCGGCGTCAAGCAGAATGTGCGATTCAACATAGACGTCGACGTCAAGCGCTTGCAGCGCCATTCCGACGACATGCGCGATATTTTCTCCTATGACCTCGTCGTCGACGCGATCAAGATCATCCTTGGGCGCGGCCATCTCGAATTGATCGAGACGCTGGCGCGCGACATCGCAGACTTCGTGTTGGGCCATCCGCAAGTCGTGCGGGTTTGCGTGCGGGTCGAGAAGCTCGACGTCATCTGCGGCATGGTCGGAGTTGAGATCAAGCGCGAAAGCGCCACGGAGCTCGCGGCCGTCGATCGGCTTTTTCCAAGTCTTACGGGCGCAGGCGGCAACACGAGGAGCCATTGAGCGTCACGGTCGTCAAATTCGGGGGCAGCCTCGCGCAATCGCCGCAGCGCGAAGCTTGGCTTGCGGCGCTGGTCGCCTGGGGCGGACCTCTCATCCTCGTGCCCGGCGGGGGGCCTTTCGCCGACGGCGTGCGCAAAGCGCAATGCGCTATCGGATTTGACGATAAGGCCGCCCATCGCATGGCGCTTCTCGCGATGGAGCAATTCGCGATCGCGATCGCCGCGCATTCAAGCGCTTTCGTTCTGGCGAGGTCGCGCGACGAAATGGACGAGGCCCTGGCGGCGGGCCAAATTCCGATCTGGCTGCCGTCGCTTATGGCGCTCGGCGCGCGCGATCTGCCGGCGAGTTGGGACGTGACCTCGGATTCGCTTGCCGCCTGGCTCGCGGGGACCTATGGCGCGCGTCGTTTGCTGCTCATCAAATCCTGCGATTTAATGCCACCGGTTTCGGCGCGCGAACTTGCCGAGGAGCAAATCGTCGATCCGCTGTTTCCGAGCTTCGCCGCTGCGAGCCGCGCCGAAGTCTGGCTCGCGGGTCCGTCGTCTCTGCCGGGCGCGGCGGCGGCTTTGCAGCGCGGCGAAATGCCCGGAGCGGGCGTCACGCTGTGTTGATCCATGGAAGCCTCTAGCTTGGTGCGCGCATGAGCAAGGTCGTCACGCCCCGCTGGGGATGGGCGCTCACGGGGTCCGGGCATTTCTTCAACGAATGCCTGGAGCTCGCGCGCGAGCTCGAACATGTCGATCTCTTCGTCAGCAAGGCCGCGGCGGAAGTGTTGCGCATGTATAAGCAGAAGCTCGATCCGCCAAAGACCGCCCGCGTCTTCAGCGACACGGCCGCGAGCTCGCCGCAGGTCGGCTATTTCTATCATGGCGTCTACCACACGCTCATCGTCGCGCCGGCGACCTCGAACAGCGTGGCCAAATTCGTCTATGGCATTTCGGACAATCTCGCGAGCAATGTCTTCGCCCAGGCGGGCAAATGCCGCGTTCCGACGATTGTCTTCGCCTGCGACACGGCGCCGGAGCTCGAAACCCGCAGCCCGGATGGCATGGTGAAGGTTTTTCCGCGCCGGATCGATCTTGAAAATACCGAGAAGCTGAAAAGCTTCGAAGCCACGACCGTGGCCGAGAGCCTGAGCGAGCTCAAAGCATTTATCGCGCGGCGCCGGAGCGAATTGCCGGCGCCATGAGCGACCATCTCCTCTTCCTCACCGGCCATCTGGCCTATCCGCGCCTCGACAAGCTGTTGCGGTCCATGGGCGAGACGCCGTTCAGCTGGGAGATTTGCGATATTGGCGTGAAAGTGGCGGCCTTGATGACGGAATCCATCATCATCGGCCGGCTGGCGCGTCCTGTTCGCGCGGATCGCGTGATACTGCCAGGCCGCTGCCGCGCCGACCTCGCGCGTCTTTCAAATGAGCTTGGGGTATCGGTGGCGCGCGGGCCGGATGAATTGAGCGATCTTCCGGCCTATCTGGGGCGCGGCGGACAGGCCCCGGATCTGTCGCGGTTCGACATTCGGATCTTCGCCGAGATCGTTGACGCGCCCATGCTTTCGGTCGAGGCCTTGCTCGCGCGCGCGAACGCCATGCGCAAGGCCGGGGCGGACGTCATCGACGTCGGCGGTCTGCCCGACACCGCCTTTCCGCATCTCGAAGATTGCGTCCGCGCGCTGAAGGCCGGGGGCCATCGGGTCAGCGTCGATTCCGCCGATCATGACGAGCTCGCGCGCGGCGTGGGCGCCGGCGCCGATTTTCTGCTGAGTCTCGACGAAGGCTCTCTCGAAATCGCCGAGGGCTCGCAGGCGACGCCTATTCTCGTGCCGGCGCCGCATGGCGATCTCGAGTTCCTCGTCCGCGCCGCGCATGAAGCGGAACGGCGCGGCCTTTCCTTCATCGTCGATCCCATTCTCGACCCGATCCATTTCGGCTTCGCCGCCTCGCTCGCCCGCTACATCGAAACGAGACGCCGGCTTCCGCAGGCCGAAATGATGATGGGAACCGGCAATCTCACCGAATTGACCGAAGCGGATTCGGGCGGCGTCACCGCCGTCCTGCTCGGCCTCTGCTCGGAGCTTTCGATCCGAAACGTGCTCACCGTCCAGGTCAGCCCCCATACCCGCCGGACAATCGAGGAGCATGACGCGGCGCGCCGCCTCATGTTCGCCGCGGCCGCCGATAACGCCTTGCCCAAGGGCTATGGCGCAGGCCTTCTGCAGCTGCATGACCGCGCGCCCTATCCCGCATCTGCCCAGGAGGTCGCCGAGATCGCCTCGGAGGTGCGGGACGCGAATTTTCGGATCGCCGCGGCCGAGGACGGAATTCATGTCTTCAATCGCGACGGGCATCATATCGCGCGCGACGCTTTTTCCCTGTTTCCGAAATTGGGCGTCGAGGCCGACGGCGCCCATGCCTTTTATCTCGGCGCGGAGCTCGCCAAGGCCGAGATCGCTTTTTCCCTCGGCAAGCGCTATGCGCAGGATGATCCGCTCGACTGGGGCTGCGGCGCCGACCGGCCCGAGGAAGATAAGAGTTGTCTGCGCGAAGCCGGCCATACGCTGCGCGCCAAGGTGTGACATGGCTTTGGAGAGAGCGCCTGCGACATGCCGATGATCCGCGAGACCATCGTCACGACGGTTGACGCCGCGGGCAAGGCGCATCTCGCGCCGCTCGGCCTGATCGAGGATGGCGAGGGCTGGATCATCGCGCCTTTCCGCCCTTCGACCACGCTCGACAATCTTTTGAGCGTTCCTTTCGCCGTCGCCAATTACACTGACGACGCGCGCGTTTTCGCCGGCCTCGTCACCGGTCGGCGCGATTGGGCGCTTGTCCCTGCGAGCGTCTCGCCCGCGCCGCGTTTGGCTCTCGCCTTGGCCCATGCGGAGCTTGGCGTCGCTCATGTGGACGATCGCGCCGAGCGTCCCCGGTTCCACTGCAAGGTGCTGCATCGCGCGCAGCATGGGCCGTTCGAAGGCTTCAATCGCGCGCGAAACGCCATCCTCGAATGCGCGATCCTCATCAGCCGGCTGCATATGCTGCCGCGCGAGAAAATCGACCAGGAAATCGCCTATCTCGCCATCGCCATCGAGAAGACCGCCGGCGCGCGGGAGCTTGAGGCCTGGTCATGGCTTATGCGGAAGCGCGAGGACTTCTACGCATCGAATTGATGAGCCGCGATCAGCGCGACGGCGGCGGCCGGGGCGCAGTCGGCGGCTTTGCTCCGCGCCTCGGGTGCGGCCTCGATCAAATCGTCGAAACCCATGAACGGCCGCTCCAGCCGGGCGGCGAGCTTTCGCGCCAGGCCGCGTCCGACCCCAGCGCCGACGATGGGCGCATGGCCGTCGATGAGGCCGCGCGACAAAACGAGGTCGGCGGCGTCCATGATTTCGCGCAATTGCGCTTCGGCGAAGACGCGCGCGAGCCTGTCCCAGGCGGCCTCATCCGCTTCCCCGGCGTCCCGCCCGATCATGCGCGCGAGGCGGGCGCGCGAGGCGGGCTTGGTCTTCTCGCGGCCGTCGGCCGCATCCGTCATATCGGCCTCCTCCGGCAATTCCCCTAATATGCGATAGACATCCGCCGTCGTGGCGAACCATTCATTCATCAAGGGGGTCCATTGGCCGGCGAATGGCACGCGCTTGGGTCCGGCCATGAGAAAGGTCCGGATCAGGCCGGCGTAAACAAGCTCGCCATGCGCAAGCCTCTCCGCGTCGCTATAGCCTTGGGCGGCCGGCCGGCCCTCGGCGACAGGGATGACGTCGGTCGTCGTCGAGCCGATGTCGATCAATAGCGCGTCGCGCGCGCGCAAGCCTGTGAGCGCGGCGCTCGCATGCCAATTGGCCGAGGCGATGTCCCTCGCATGGGCCGCGACCCCGCTCCTGTCGACAAATCCGGAACGCCCGGCGTAAAACCATGTGCGTCCGGGCGCGAGCAGCCGCTCGGCGATATTGGCGACGCCGGCGACGCCTTCCGCGCGCGACGCGAAGGCGTCGCATAATTCGCCGGTCATGGTGACCGCATTGAGAGGCGCCGCGCCGATTTGCGCCTGGGCCTCCGAAAACGCGCGATCGAGCTCGACCAGGCCGAGCCAAAGCGGGCAGGCGATTTGCGCGGCGAAGGTGACGATCCCATTCTCTACGCGGGCGGCCTTGAGATGAGCGCCGCCTATGTCCCAGCCGATGATTGCGCGCATGTCGATAATCCGGGTTAGATCACGATGATCTTGGATTAAATCAATCGAAGTTCATGAACGCGATCGGGCGCAAGATTTTGGCGCGGGGCGCGGGCGTCGCGCGTTCCGCTAGAGCATGTTCCGAAAAAGTTGACCGACTTTTTCGATGAGAACATGCTCCAAGTCTTTGAAATTGAGCGATTTCTTATCGACCGAATGAGTCCATTCGGTCGGAAAGCGCTCTAGCGCCTTCAGCAAGCCTCAATGATGCAGGAGCGCGTGATGGAAATAATTCCCGTGATCGACCTCAAAGGCGGCGCGGTCGTTCGCGCCCGCTTCGGTCGGCGGGACGCCTATGCGCCGATCGAAACGCCCCTGGCCTCATGCAGCGCGCCGATGGATGTCGTCGCCGGGTTCTTGCGTCTTTATCCTTTTCAAACGATCTATGTCGCCGACCTCGACGCAATCGAATCTCGCGGCGGCCACGAGGAATGCCTTGGCGCGCTCAGCGCGGCTTTTCCGAGCGTGACCTTTTGGGTCGACGCCGGGGTCGGCCATGCCGGCGAGGCGCGTTCATGGCTTATCCGCCATCCAGGCGCGCATCTCGTTCTCGGGAGCGAAAGCTTGCGCGGCCTCGCGCCGATCGAAGAGCTGGGCCGGGAGGCCCGCGTCCTTCTGTCGCTCGATTTTCGCGGCGAGGCTTTTCTTGGCCCCGAGGCGCTTTACGCTTCGCCCCATCTCTGGCCGCAGCGGATCATTGTCATGACCCTTGCGCGGGTCGGCTCCAATGCGGGGCCGGACATGGAGCAGCTCGCCGCGATCAGCGGCCGCGCCCCGCACGCTGCTATCTATGCGGCTGGGGGGCTCCGCGGCCGTTCTGATCTCGAGGGCCTGACGCAAGCGGGCGTCCGCGGCGTCCTTGTCGCATCGGCGCTGCACGATGGCCGCTTGAGCGCGGCGGACATTGTAGCGGCGCAGCGATAAAGCTTGGGCGGCAAAATAAAAGGGGGCCAAAGCCCCCTCTTGTCTCACGGTTTCGCGAACGCGATCAATTCGGCGCGAAAGGATGCTTGGCGATATTGCGCTGGGCGACGACATGGGCCGGCGTCGGCTCGCCGCTGATGGCGCGGGCGATCGACTCTTTGGTCGCCTGATAATTGTAATCCTGAATCTTCTTGTCGTCGTTGGCTTCCCAATGGATGAAGACGCCGACGGAAATGAAGACGTTGTCGGCTTCCTTGATCGGGATGATGCCGTCGGCGACGCTGTCGGCCACCGCCTTCGCGACGCCGTGCTGGGCCGGTCCGAAGAGCTGGACGGCCTGCTTCGCGTTCTTGATCGTCACTTTGTTGAACAGGATGGTCGCCGGCTTGACGAGCAGGTTCGGGGCGATCACGGCGAGCAGGGTGGTGAAGCCGTCCTTGTTGTTGGTGAGCGCATTCGCGAAAGCCGTCTCAGCGGCGCTGCCGCGCGGCCCAATCAGCAGGTCGATATGGGCGACCTCATTGCCTTCACCTACGAGCGATTCGCCGACGAGGAGCCTGTTTATCTTGGCCATGCTTATAATCCCCCTTGGGTTTCTGTTTCAAACTGCGGCGGTGGCAGTTCGACAAATGCAGATGATTATCCTTGTTGTCAACGCCCGACATGGGGCCGGGCCGGTTGGCCAGATAGCGGCGGATGCGTTCCGCGCGGGCGCAGTCAACCATCATTGGGGCGCTTGATCAAGATACGAGTTAGGCGATCGGCGAAAACCGCCGCGACCGTAAGGTCCGCGCATGTGCCGGGATTTAATCCGGCGCCCTTCAGCCGACGATCAAAAGCGAGAAGTTCGGGGAGCGCTTCCGCCGGGTCTGCAAATCTAACAAAATGATTGCGTATATGCAACGCCTCCTCCTGGACCGCCGCGGCCGTCGCCGCGCCCTTCTTTCTTGCGATATGGCTGTCCGGGAAGCCGGCGAGAAAGGCGAGATAGGCCGAGACCGTCGGCCAAGGCGCGGGCCAGCCGGCCCCGCGCGCGGCTTGAAGCGTTTGCGCGCCGGTCTCGAACACGTCAGTGAAATCAGACGCATATTGAAAGGCGATCCGATCCCTGCCGGAGGCCTCCCGCATCGCCTCCAGGAGCGTCGCGTCCGGCGCGTCATGAACGTCGTGGCGGGGCGCTGCGCCAAGTCCGGCCGGAGAGGCGCGAAGGATGGCGCGAAAGGCGGCCGCCGCATCCTCGCGCGTCAATCCGGCGAGAATGCGCTTCAGCGCCGGCCGCAGTTCGCCGCCGGCTTGCGCCGCCGCGGCGAGCGGCGCGCATAAGAGAATGATGCCGAGATTTGTGTTCATCCCCACGCGCGCCCATGTCGCCTCGACGGCGGCGAGAATGCGATCCCCGACCGAGGCCGAGGGATCGCCGATGGCGGGGGCGGCGGCCTCGGCGCTGCGTAGAAAGTCCTCGGCGCTCATGCCGTGGCCGGCGGCGAAAATATGGACATTGCCCGGTTTCGGCGCTTCGATTTCGTCGCGGCATGAGGCGATGAAGGCCGCGGCGACGTCGTTCATCCGGCCGCCTCCGAGCCGCGCCGGCCGATCTGCGCCAAAAGATCATCGACGAGCCGATCGGCGATCGAAAAGGGCGCGACCTTCTGCAATCCGCGCCAGCCGGGCATGCTGTTGACCTCGAGCACAAAGGGCGCGCCGGCGGCGTCCTTGATAATGTCGACGCCGGCGAAATCGGCGGCGACGGCGGCGGCCGCGCGCAAGGCGAGATCGATCAATTCCGCATCGGGCTCGAACCATTCCGGCCGCGCGCCGAGCTTGACATTGGTGATCCAATGCTTGGCGTGGCGCGTCATCGCGGCGATGACCTCGCCGCGCGAGACGAAGAGCCTTATGTCGCGAAAACCGTCGCAGTCTCCGGCGATGAAGCGCTGAAGATAATAAACCCCTTCGACGGCCTCGAACGGAGGCAAATCCTCCACCCGCCGGATCAGCTTCAAGCCATATCCTTGCGCGCCGAACAAGGGCTTGAGGACGAGCGGGCCGCGCGCGCCTTCGCGCCGCGCGATCTGCCGCGCCGCCTGCTCGGATTGAACGGTCCAGGTCTCTGGCGTCGGAATTCCGCGCCGCGCCAGGGCGAAGCTCGTCGCCGCCTTGTCGACGCATAGCTCGATGGTTCGCGCCGAATTGGCGACCGGCGCGCCAATGTCGGCGAGGCTGTGCAGGACGCCGAGCCGCAAAGTCACGCTTTCAAATGTGCCGGACCCGATGGCGCGCACGAAGACCGCGTCGGGCAGGTCGGCGCCGAAGCCGGGAATGACCAGCCCGCCCGGCCGCCGCGTGTCGAATCCGCATTGCGCCAGCCGGATCGGCGCGGCGAGCGCTCCGGCGCGCGCGAAAGCGGCCGCCAAATCCCGCGCATGCCAATCGTAAAGATCGACCGCCAGCGCGATTTTCGGCCGGCCCAAGGCCCGCGCCGGGGCGTCGAGCCTATCCGAAAGAGACATCGAGCAAGGCTTGGTCGATCTCGCCCGCGTGGAAGGTTTCGCCCTGTTTCGACGGCGGTTACAATCGCACGCGCCGGGCTGAAGAGCTGGGGGTCGATCGAATAGAAATCGCCCTTATAGGCCTTGAACACTTCGGCGAAGGGCCGGCCGTAGTCGCGCGACCCCTTGCTCGGCAGCGATTGGGCGAGCGCTTTCGCGTCCTCCGCGCGGGCCGGTCACGAAAAGATGCGCCTGGCCGCCGTAGATGATCGCGTCATTGGTCCGGCCCATGGCCTGAATGAAATCAGGATGCGGCGGCGCGAGCGGCGCCGAGGCCAGGCCGTCAATGATGCGCGAGAGGGGAAATTTCAATTCATGGGCTTTGTGCAAGGCGACTTCGAGAACGCGCGCGACCACCTGCACGCTGCCGGCGAGGCTCTGTGTCGGGGCGAATATGAACGCGAGGTTTTCGGCCGCCACGCCGCAATCGCGGGCGACCTTATCGACGATCTCCGGCGGCGGCGCCTTGCCGGACTCGAGCACGAGGGTCGCGCGGTCGGCATGATCATGATAGTCGAGCTCGGCGAAAAGCGGCTCCTTGCGCGCGAGCGCCCGGCCGGGTCCCGAGCCCAGGGCGAAAAATGCGGTCTTGCCCTCGCCATGAGAGAGGGCCCAGCCGGCGTATTGGCTGGCGAGGCAGGCGATCACGGGATCGGTGCTGCGGACGAAAATCTGGAACGGCCATTTCGGGTTTGGGCCGTTGGGCGCAAGTTCGACCGTCCCGAGCCCGCCGAGGCAAATCTCGGCGATGCGCAAGCCGGCTTCGATCCCGCCCGGCGCCGCCTTGCCGGCGTCGATGACGGTCTCGCCTCTCTCGCCTTTCGACACGGCGACGCGCAATTTCGCGGCGTCCGCGATGAGCCGATCGACCGCGTGCCCGGTCAATGTGTTGATGCTTGGTCCGATGGTGCTCAAGATGCCGCTCCGTTGCCAGTGTCTTCCAGCTTGTCGAGGATAAAGGCGGTCCGCTCCGCCGTCAGCTTACGCGCTTGCGAGGGCAGGGCGGCGCGCGCTTTTACCGTGCAAAGCGGATCGTGCAAATCCATTGAACTTCGCGCCTTCTGCCGGTCGGCGGTCCAGTCCGGCCAGTCGAGCTCCGGCGTCGATGGCGATCTTGCGCCGCGCATAGGCGATGGCCGCCGCCGCGGCGCCTGTGAATTCGAGCGGGCGCTCGGGAGGGCGAAAGCCGAGGCATGCGTCGAGATGCGCCTGAAAAAGCAATCCGGCGCGGTCCTCGAATATATCGAGCGTCGCGCCGGGGCGAGGATTGATTTCGAGCAAGGTGGGGCTGTCGCCGTCGACGAGAAAATCTAAACTGTTGAGGCCGCGAGGCCGGCATTTTCGCGCTGAAGCTCGGGCGGCCTCCGTCAGCCGCGTCTCCAGGCGCGGCGCAGATCGGCCGGGCGGAGGCAGCCGCCGAAGCGGAAGGGTTCGTCCGGCGTCGGCGCCGCCCATTGCCGGCTCGCGCCGAGCGCCTGGGCCGCGGCCGTCCGTCGGCGAAAGGAGAGGATCGAAACCGGATCGCCCGGCGCGATGCGCTGGAAATAGATGTTCTCGCTCTCCGCCCGCTGCGCCCGGCCGGCGCGACATGGGATCCGCCCGCGCCGCCGACGCTTTTGACGAGCCAGTCTGCGGCGTCCTGCGGCATAGTGAAGCTGATTTCCGGATGCGGGAATCGAGGGAAGCGGCAAAGTTCGGCGAAAACGAAGGGGTCTTTGATCCGCCGCACGACCTCGGCGGATTGCCGAAAAGGGTCCAGCGGCCGGCGCTAGATCCTATAGGATCTCTACGCGATCCTCAAAGCCTGCGCCATAGACAACGCCGATCGGCGCGTCGCCCTCGGCCAGCCGCTCCAGCGCCGGGGTCAGCGATGCGCTGGAAGCCCGTTTGGGGATCGCCGGCGCGGCAGGACAATTGGCGCTTGCGAGCGCGCGCGTATCGGCGTCGTCAAAGAAATCGGCGACGAGCGGCCGTATAGCCAGCTCGGCGCGCGGCCGCGGCGAGGGCGCGCCCGGAGGCGGCGGCGATCGAGAACCGCGTCGCCGCTCCGGGAGGTGCTCAGACGAGTTCACGGGCGAGCGCGAAAGCGTCGCGAAAATCAAGGCTGAGCGCCTTGTCGGAAGAGGCCATGCGCTGAAACAGGCCCGATTCCGTCTTGTATTTAATGTCGCCAATGGCGAGCGGCCCGATCCCGAGGCTTCCGCCGGCGAGCTCCGCCCGTCGCCATGCAGATCGAGCCCCTCGATGCCGGCCGGCGGAACGGCGTTGACGTCGGCGGAGACCAGGAGGGATTTCGCCGTCACGAGCTGTCCTTGGAAAGGACCTGCCTGCCCGCCGCGGCGGCGCAGAGGACGACGTCGATCCCCTGCAAGCGCGGCGAGCTTCTTTTCCTCGGTGCTGCCGTCCACGGCCTGCGTTTCAACCCCGAAGCGCCTTTTGATGTCGTGAGCCTTGTCCTGGACCCGCTCCAATCCGTCATGGCCGACGAGCAGGACCTCGGCGCCCTCCAAAGCGGCGATGACGGCGGAGGCGTAGCCGACGACGCCGGTCGCGCCGAAAATCAGGATTTTGGTCTTGGCGAGCGGACTGTCCTTTTTTTTTTGAGAAGCTTCTCGACGCAGGCGACCATGGCGGCTGCGGTGGTGAAAGAGCCGGCCGGATCGGCGAAAGCGGAAATTTCGAAAGGTTTGAGGAAGCGTCTTCTTGACGATCTCCAGCATGTCGAGGGCGAGGCCAGCGTCTTTGCCGGCGATGAACAGGCCGGTGCGGACGGCGTCCTTTGGGGAACGGGAGAACATGGCGTCCTGCACCAGCGGCATGACGTCTTCGAGCGTGACTGCGCTATAGGGCGTGACCGAATCATAGCCAGCGTCGAGCGCCATATTTACGTCGAACGGGCTCATGTGCTTCAACGGACTGAGCATGTGCAGAATATTTTTAGCCACGCATATTCCCCTATTTGATCGCCGCGAAGGTTTCGCCCTTCACGAGCGCGCCGTGGTTAAGTCCCTTGCAGATCGCTATGTCTAAACCGGCGACCGTGACGTTTTCTTGCGCGAGGTCGCAAAGGCGGCGCGCCTCCGCCGCATCGCGCGCGAAAGCGAAGCCGGTCGGGCCCCATGAAGATTGGCCGGTTCCCTTCGCGCCGTGACGGCGCAGCGCCTCCATCACGGCGGCGACCGCCCCGCTCGCGAAAGCCGAGCCGCCTTGCGCGGGGGCGAAATAGTCGCCGACTATGTCCTGGATGCGGGTGACCGCGTCGCCGAAAGATTCGATATCGCCTTCGGCCGCGGCGGGCAGAGCCTTGATCAGGACGAGCCGGCAAATTTCGCCGGCGGCGGCGGCGTCAAAATCCCCGAGCCGCGCGAAGGCGGCCCGCTCCTCCTGCCCATGCGCGCCCTCGATTTGCGGATCGATGACGAGTATCACGCGCCAGTCCTGCGGGAAGTCCATGCGGGCGATGACCGGCGGCGTCACGGTCCGCGCGCCGCGGCCGCCGTCGACGATCAAGCCGCCGCGTTCGAACAGCCCCGCGCCGATCCCGGATCGCGCGCCGCGCTGAAGCAGAGCCGCATCGTCGCGGAGATCGGAAGGGAGGCCTTCGAGCCCGCGCAGGGCGGCGGCGACGGCGAGCGCAAGCTGCGTTCCCGATCCGAGGCCGGCATGGGCGGGAATGGCTTCGTGAATTTGCAGCTCATAATTGGACGCAAGGCCCAGGCGGTCCTTGAGAAGCGCGAGATGGCGCGCCGCGCGCGAAGCCTCGGCGCCTTCGATCCTGGACGTCGCGGCGCGCCGAATCGACAGGCGGGTCGCTCGACCGTCGATCGCGAGCCCGAGGCCGCCGAAGCGCCGGCCGAGCCCGCCATTCATGTCGAGAAATCCAAGATGAAGACGGGCGAAAGCTATCGCCGTGACGCTGTCGAACATGATCCTTTCTCTCGCGGACATTTATTCCCTTCGCGGGCGGCCGCGCGAAGCTCCGCAGTCAGGCGCCGCGCCAATCCCCGGATGTCAAATGAACTCGCCGCGCCGCCGATTTCGCCTTTCGCGGATTATTCGCGGAGATCCGGCCCGCGAACCGCCGCCGGGCGGGGCCAGGCCGGGGTCGAGCGCCGATGAGACGGTTCGCAATACCGAGCGCCGGCCGATTGATCAAGGGGCCGGGGCCCTCCGCCCGCCCGGCTCGCGCCGAGATCGGATGGATTTGCCCCGCCGTAAAGGAAATTCTTGAATTCAATGTGTTGGAGCAGGTCCGGCTCGATTGGATCGAACAATTTTTTCACGGATCTTCTTCGTGGCCCGGCCCGCCTTTGGGCCGGGGCCGGGGCCCGTCGGGAAAATTCCCGGGTCCGAAGTCGGCGGGCCGGTTCGAAAACAGCCGCATAGCGATAGGCCTCCGAGCTTGCGCGAGCCTTGCCGTGAAGCCGCCTCTTCGCCGGCATCGCGGCAGCGCGATCATGGGCCGCCCGCCGCGCCCCCCGTCGGCCCGGAAAACCATGCGGCAATGCTTTGCGCGGCCAAAGCCGCCTGGCCCTTGATCCAATCCGCCCATGTGGTCAGCGCGACAAGCGCATAAGTCTCGTCTTCGCCCTTTTTCCCGGGCGTTTTCCAAACCCTGTATTTTTTGTCTTTTCCGGCGGCGAGGAAAAACGCCAGCGTCGGCGCGATGATCGTCGCCTCGTCGAGCCCTGTGGCTTTCTCGAGATCCTTGGCGCTGTAGCGATCGGACGCGGGATCGATCAAGGCGGCGAGCACCTCGCGAATATCCTCGTCCTTCAAGCCCTGGGGGGCTCCAGTCAGATCCCAACCGTCGATCTGGTCGCGCCGCACCAGATCGGCGAGGATCGTGCGATTGACGTAGGCGAGGGTTTTCTCGCGCGCCGACAGTCTCCATGCGCCCTGGAGCAGGGAGCGCAAAAGCATGTCCTGCACATTTTGCTTGAGGAGCGGGGGCGCGATGTAATCGAGCCGCGCCGCGATCCGCTTTTGCAGATCATCGAGATAGCTTTGTGAAATGCGCGGCCATTCGGGTTGAATGACTTCCGGCGCGGCTGTACCGAGGAGCGGAATGATGCAATAGCCTTCCGGCGTCTTCGCTGTGGGCTTGGCCTTGAAAGCGAGATTGGCCTTGGCCGCTTCGGGCCAATTCTTGAAGATATCGTGCTCCGGCGGCACGGTGAGAATTTGACGTAGGAACCATTGGCAGTTGCGGCGGCCGAGCTGATAATCGAAATCGCGAAGGACCTCCGCGACAAAGCCGCCGAACCCGCCGAGAAGTCCGCTCGCGATCGCATAGCGGGCGTCGCTTTTAGGGTCGTTCACGTCCAAGAGCCGGCTTGGGCCAATCAAATATCGGCTGGCGATGTCGGGATCGGCCGCGAGCACGAGTTCGCTCGGCTTGAACCGCGCCTGATCGATCAGGGCCGGCATCAGCGCCGAAAAAATGCTCAAAAGCCCGGATTTCGGCTCGCCCTGAGGCTTGATCGGCTTAAGCTCAGGGAAGGGCGAGATCATGATGACCGCGCGCTTCGCCTCATCGAGGCGCGGGTTGATTAGCTCCGTGAGCTTTTCCTTGAGCGAAAAACGGGCGTATTCGAAAGGATCATTGTCGATAATCCCGCCGTCGGCCGTCGTGAACCAGAAGGTCGGACGCTCGTCGCGCACCTTGGCGGTGAAATCGGTCGGGATTTTCTTGCCCGCGAGCTCGTCAATGGGGAAGCTGCGATCGTCATATTCATTGTCCGCCCCTTCGCCGAGCTTTGCGCCGATCCGGCGCGGCGCAAGCCCCACCGGGAAAGCCGCGGAGCCCAGGGCGCAAATGCTGAAATCCTGCCATTTCCTCTTGCCGTCCGGGCCGCCGACAAGCTCCGCCGCGGCGATCGGGCGCGGCTTGTCCTGGTCGGCGAATGGGCTCGCGCTGTCCCAATCGCCGAGGCCGGCCACGGCGTAATGCACGCGGTCGCCATGGGCGATCATGTGATAGTCGCCGCTGCCGCCGAAGGAAATTTTATAGGGCACGCCGCGCAGGTTCGACAAAGTCATGTAGACATGCAGGTTTTTCGCGACATAGGCGCGGGGCGTCTTCACGACATTCGCGACGGAGACGGCGGCCTTGGCGATTTCATCGAGAAGCCGCGAATTGAGCGCCGAGGTGACAAGCTCAGGGTCGCTTTTCGGCACGTCTTTCGTGGCGGTGAAGTCATCCGCGTCCGAGCGCGGCGGTCCGCCAAGATCATTATTGGTCAGGAAGTCGATCGTCTCGCCTGGCGCGGCGACGAGGCTCGGCTTGATAACCCAGGTCTCATAGAGCTTGGGCAGGTAATATTTGATCGTCTGCAAGTCCTTCGGGCGCTGGTCGGTCGGAGGCGGCGGCGCGAATAGGACCTGGACTTGGTCGGCGTCGGCGAGGGCGACGGCCCCGATCGCCGCCGTGATCGCGCCGGCCGAGGCGCCGGACATGGCCTTGACGCCGACCCTGTGGTTGGGGATCGCGGCGGGATCGACGCCGGGCAGTTCGCCCCGCCACGCGCGCTCCCATTCGTCGAGCGCCTGGATCAGGAAATCGAACACGCCGGCGGTGTAGGCGCCGGCCGAGATCGCGCCCGACATGCTGAGCCCGATCTGAAACTCTTCGTTGGATCTCTGCGGCATGGTCCCCCTCCCTCTGATTTTAGCGCAAGTTTGGCCGTAGTCGTTCGACATGGCAATCGCGCGGGGAAGGCGCGCCGGCGCGAGAGCGATCATTGTCGCGCGTCGCCAAACCCTCCGCCATTGATGAAATATTTAGAACCCAAACAGCTTCATCGAAATCTCTTGGAAAATCATGCGCACAGGACCACGGGAAATGGCCTGCGCGTCCTGGCGAGAGCGCTTTTCGATCGCGCGGAATCATCCGGTCGGAAAGCGCTCGATCGAATTCAAGATGGGCTAATCAATCAGGGTTTGCGGCAAGACGCAAAAATCGCGGCGGCCGCGCTCTGGCGCGCCGCCGAACACTGTCGGTCCGGAAGTCCATCGGAATGATTCGCCAATTACAAAGTCAAGGAAATGACATGAACTGAAAATTCAAATTCATCTCAGGGCGCGCCGAAATCATGGAATGCGAAATCATGGCTTGAATGTCGAAGGCTGCGCTCGACCGCGGCCTCCTGCTTGCGCCTCAACGCCAGGAGCAAACGCGCCGTCCCCTCCGCCAAAAGCACACTCTGCGGCGGCGGCGCACGACGACGACCGCTTCCTCAACGGGGCTCTCGGCGGTCACCGCCCGCCCCTTGCTTATCGTCAGCGGCGCGGCCTCGGCCGGCTGCTGCGCCAAGGCTAATCCGAATGCGGCGACGGCGCAGCCGCCGAGCATCGTCCCCAGCATTGCGCGGCGATCAAGTGCAGTCATTGTCTTCCTCCCTGACATACATCAATCAACCCTTTCCAAACTAGCGTGG
>CAWESJ010000114.1:0-6317 GCA_963811015.1 uncultured Alphaproteobacteria bacterium
GTCGAGCAAGAGGCCGAGGCCGCCGCCGTCGACGCCCGCATTGTTCGAGATCACGGTCAAATCCTTGACGCCGGTGTCCCGCAGCGCGACGATAAGGGCTTGCGGTATGCCGCAAAGGCCGAACCCGCCGCACATGAGGGTCATGCCGTCCTTGACTGCGTCGGCGAGAGCCGCGCGGGGATCCTCGAAGATCTTATTCATGAGGCCGGAACCTTAACTAAGGGCGCTATCGCTGCGGCGCGGCTTGCTGTGTTACGCCTTGCTCACGCCGAAGCCTTGGGGCGCGCGAGCGTTCAACCATTATAGGTCAGGCGGCGAAATGATCCAGCCGCGTTTTGGCCGTATCACGCCGAAGGCTTGACCGCGGTCAACAGAGTGTTGACGCCGTCGCGGAAAGGCGTCTCGACCGGATTGAAGCCGATGTCCCACATCTTCGACAGGGCCGGGCCGAGCCGCATCAGATGCTCGGCCGATTCGTCGCTGAACAAATGGATGATCCATTGCTCCAGCAGGTCGTAGCGGTTGATGGCGGAAAGCGTCTTGAACCATTGCCGCGCCTCGGCCTGGGTCAGGCGCGTATGCTCCGCGGCGTCGTCGAGGGCGTAGCGGTCGCCGTTCACGAACAGCCCGCCGGGGCGCAGGGCGCGAAAAACCTCGGACAAAGCGAGGCTCCGATAGGAGTCGCGAAAATTATGCACGGCATAGGCCGAGGCCACGACGTCCACGCTGGCGTCTGCCAGCTCGCGCAGGCCGGAGAGCGCGCCCGCCTCGACGAGCCTCAGCCGCCCCTCATCGAGGAAACGGGAGAGATTGCTGCGCGCCTGGGCGAGCATTGTCGGCTCGTTGTCGATCGCAATGATGGTGAGGTCGGGGCGGGCGTCGAGCAGCGCCAGCGTGGTGACGCCCGTGCCGCAGCCGATCTCGAACAGCGCCAGCGGCCCGGCGGGCAGGCGCGCGACGACATTTCCGACGCGAAGGCTCATCGCCGCCGCTGCGGGGCAGATGAGCTTCAGCATGTCATATTCCGCGCCGATGGGCCCGGAGAAAAGCCGTTCGGCCTGATCGATCGCCAGATGCGTCATTGGGGGAGGCGGCGCTCCTTCATCGCAGGGGCCCTTCGCGGCGACTCTTCATGTCATTCACCTAGAGCGCTTTCCGACCGAATGGAATCATTCGGTCGACAAGAAATCGCTCAAAATCAAAGACTTGGAGCATGTTCTGATCGAAAAAGTCGATAAACTTTTTCGGAACATGCTCTAGCTCGAAAGCCATGGCTAGACCCGCGCGGCGCGAGGCCTAAAAAAGTGGAGGGCCGGCTCCATCCGCCCCTCCACTCCAAACTCATGAACGCGATCGAGCTTGGGCGCTTCCGGCGCCTGGATGCGCAAGAGCCTATTGATGCGGGTGATCATGCGCGGCGGGCGCGTCAATGGCCACGGCTGCGTCTTCCTTCGGCGCGGTGTCGTCCTCCTCAACCATGAACACGACCGGGGCGCTATGCAGTTTCTCGAACACCAGCGTCCCTTCGACTTCCGTGTCGGCTTCCAGCGCCTTGGTGATCTTGCCGAATTTGAATTGATAGGACGTCGGCGGCAGCTCGACGCTGCCATGCGCCGGAATGACGAGGCCCTCGGGGAACGGCTTCGACGTGAAATGGCCGTTGGTCTCGGTAAGCTTGTAAAGGACTCCGGTTCCGGCGCCATCGATCGTGGCGCCGAGCAGACGCTCAGGCTCATCGCTGTCGTTGCGGATTTCGATGATGCAGGAATATGTGCCTGGGGCGCCTTCGGCCGCCTGGCGAACCCAGGGATGGCCGATCGTCAATTTGCCGACCACCACTTGATGCGCCGCCGCCGGTGGGGACATTGCGAACGCAAGGGCGAAAGACAGGATGATCGGCGAAACCGAAACCTTCATTGGACGTCCTCCAGCTTGATCGACCTGCGCCGACCTTGAATTTATACATGGGTGTCGAGGATGAATTATTGCATGGACATTAATCACGGAACGGACTGCGCCGGCAAGGTTGGCCAACGCGGGCTCCGCCTAAACAGGCATTTTATAACGTTAATTTGATGTTCCGCGCGGCCGTAAGGCGCGACAGAGCGCCGCATCCTTTGGCGCGTCGGCGCGCCTTGCAGGCCATGCTCCAGTTCATTGGGCGCCGGCTGGCTGCTCGCGCGAGACGCGCTCGCCTTCGCGATTGTCGAACCGGCGCTGGCGCAGCCGCTGCGCATAACCATTTTCGATGCGGCGGATAACTATAAACGATTTTATCTGTCGCCGGGCCGCGCGTACCCTCGCCGCACGTTGGAGGAGCATAGGACGCGAAGCGCCATGCTCGACGCCGGCGATGAGAAAATTTACCTGAAGAGGCACATCAGATGAGCCTAACAGCTGAGACAACACATGGCCGCGCGGAGGAGGCGGCTTCTTCCGCGGCGAGATTGGTATGGGATCCAAAGCCGATGTTCATCGGATGCGTGGCGCTATCCCTTTTCTACATTGGCGTTCGCATCTATGAGCAGGTCTTCGGCTGGTACGCCGGGCTCGACTCGTTCTCGCCCGAGTTCCAGAAATATTGGATGACCATCCTTTACATCGAGGAGCCGACCGAGCTGATCCTGTTCCTCGGCCTCGTCGGCTATCTTTGGAAGACCCGCCCGAACGATCTTGATACGGTCGCCCCGCGCGAGGAGCTGCGCCGCATCTTCTATCTGTTGAACTGGATCTTGGTCTACGGCCTCGCGATCTACTGGGGCGCGAGCTATTTCACCGAGCAGGACGGCACCTGGCATCAGACGGTCATTCGCGACACCGACTTCACGCCGAGCCACATCATCGAGTTCTACATGAGCTACCCGATCTACATCATCATCGGTGTGGGCGGCTTCGTTTATGCGCGCACTCGGCTCCCGACCTTCGGCTCGAAGGGCTATTCGATCGCCTATCTGCTGCTGTTCGTCGGCCCCTTCATGATCTTCCCGAACGTCGCCCTCAATGAATGGGGCCATACGTTCTGGTTCATGGAAGAGCTGTTCGTCGCGCCGCTGCACTGGATGTTCGTGTTCTTCGGCTGGTTCGCGCTCGCCGTGTTCGGCGTGTCGCTGCAGATCCTTGGCCGCGTCAAGGAGCTCTGCGCCGGCAATGAAGACGTCGTCGGTCTTTCGCCGGCGGAATAATAAGCGCCGGGCGGCGCCCGCTCCAGGGCGAACAGGCGCTTTTGGGGTGGTCGCTTTTAGGGCGGTCGCTTTTAGGGATTGTGACAAATCGAATTTGGTCCATAATCCCGCCTTGGCCCTCTCTCGCCGCCATAGGCGGCGCGATGACAGAGCAATATCCTCCGCGGACGCCGCAGGGCGCCGGCGGAGGATCAAATTTGAGGAGAACGGAAAAATGTTCGTTCGAATCGCGAGCGCCAGCATCCTCGCCAGGATCGTTGCGATGAGCAGCCTCGCCATGAGCCTGCTTGTCTCGGGCGCCCGCGCCGACGCCATTTTGAGTTCGGACAATGACAGCAAATGCGTATTGAGGATCGGGCCGGACCTCATCCATGTCACGGCCTATCAAGCCCATGATCCCCGGGCGGAATTCTGCAAGGACATTCCCAATATCGGCCCTGTCACGATCGTGCTCGACTATGTGGACGCCGAGCTGCGCGACATGCTTGCCGACATCCGCGTCATAAAGGATGTCGGCGATGGCGGCGGCCCGGCGGGCGCGCCGAGCGTCCTGAGCGACGCCGCGGTCGCGCCCGAGGCCCTCGATCCTGTCACGGAAACGCATTTGCCGGCGCGGCTCTATCCGTCAGGCACGATTAATTTTCAGCATAATTTCACCACCGCCGGCAGATATCAGGGGATCGTGACGGTCAAGAACGAGCATGGCCAGATCTATGTCTCGCAATTCCCATTCTCCGTGGGTCAAGCCCGCCAGGGAGCGGTCTTGTTTTATGGCCTGATCGCGGCCTCCGTCATCGCCGCGGCCTTGCTCTATTGGATATATGCGCGCTGGGCCTATCCGGCCGCCGCGCCGCGCAAGCGGGCGTGAGATCCGCCGCGCTCAAGCCGTCCAGCAATGGCGCCCGGCGAATTTGATGAATTCGCCGAGATCGGCGTCTTCTCGATCAAACGGCCAGAGCAACCCGACCTCGCGCATGATCCCGAGATCAGACACCGGCACCTGCTTGACCGCGGGCGCGCCGAAATGGGCGGGAATGAACGCCAATCCTACCCCGGCGGCGACGAGCGCCAGCGCCCTGTCGTCCTGATCGGTCTGATACACGACGCGCACTTTCACGCCGCGCGACGCCAGCACATTGGACGCGTCATGATAAAAATCGCAGCGCGTCCGCAGGATGAAAGGCTCGTCGTGGAGATCCGCGAGCGTCACGCTTCGCCGATTGGCCAAGCGATGATCGTCCGGAACGGCCAAAACATAAGGCTCCTTGAAGAGAATCTTGCTGGCGAATTTGGTCGCTTCGCCATTCAGGATCGTGAGGATCGAATCGAGCTGCTGCTCCTCGAGAAATGCGCTCAATTGCTCGGCGGACCCGTCGAAGACCTCGATCGCTACATGCGGGTTGGCGCGCCGGAATGAGCTCAGCAGCTTGGAGACTTGCTGGCTCGACAGCGATTGCAGGATTCCGAATTCGCAACAGCCGCGGCGTGTTGATCGCCTTGAGTTCGGCCTTCACCTTGTCGCAAGCGCTGAGGATGGCCTTGCCGGCCTCGAGCAAATGGGCGCCGGCCGCGGTCGGGACCACCGGCGCGCGCCGCCGGTCGAGCAATTTGACGTCGAGCTCGGCTTCGAGCCTCGCGATGCTGGCCGAGATCGCCGGCTGCGACACCGCCGCGCGATGCGCGCCTCGCGTGAAGCTCCCGGTTTCGATGACGGCGACGAAATGCTTGATCTGATAGAGCTCCATGCGCAATAGATAGCCTGCGGATCGGGTTGAGCAAGGACTTCCGCTTGCGGTCGCGCCATCGCCTGGGGACAGTGTTGATGCGTCTTGGCCTTTCCCGGCTGGAGCTCGGGTTGATCGCGGCGGTTGCGGCCGCCTCGCTCGGCCTGTGGTTCTGGTGGGTTCCGGCGCGTCCGGACGCCGCCGCGGCGGGTCGCGACGCAGGGATCGCCGCGGCCTGCGGCGCGCCGGCCGGATCGGGCGCGCGGGTCTCGACGACAATGTAGCGACGCCCGACGGATTGAGAATTACGGTGCGCACGCCGAGCGATTATGATCCGACGCGCGCATATCCGCTGCTGGTCGTCTACCCGCCCGCCGGATATGACAGGCGCCAATCGGAAATCTTCTACGGTCTGACGCCGGACGCGACGCGGCGCGGATTCATCCTCGCCTACAGCGACCATTTGCGGCTGTCGCGCCAGGCCGTGTCGCAACAGGCCAAGGTTGCGGCGACCGTCGCGGGCCTGTTCTGCGTCGATCCGGCTTCGGTCGCCTATCTCGGTCATTCGGATGGCGGGACCATGTCCGAAGGAATCGCCGCTTCGGTCCCGACAGCCGGCGCCGCCCCCCGCGCCATCGTGGCGAGCGCGGCCGGGATCACGCGCGAAGACCTTGATGTGCTGCCGTGTCCGTCGGTCGCGTCGGTCATGATCGTTCATAACCCGGCCGACGCGCTTTTCCCCGATTTCGGCCGCAGCGCCGCGGCTTATTGGGGCCAGTGCGCGGGCTGCGCGCCGGCCGATCTCGAGGGGATCGGGAGCGGCTGCCGGGAGCTTTCCGCCTGCGCCGAGGGGCGGCGCGTCGCTTATTGCGAGACCTCCGCGCCGCATGGCCGCTGGCCCGGCATGAACGCGGCCATGCTCGATTTTATTCAAGCCGGCGCGGCGAAATCGCCGTAGCGCAAAGCGCTCTTGCGAGGCATGCGATGGACGAGGATCGATTCAACATGGCGGTGCGTAAATTCCTCAAGGCGGTTGGCGTCACCTCGCAACGCGAGATCGAACGCATCGTCCGCGAGGGTAAGATCGCCGACAAGACGTTGAAGCTGCGCATGACGCTCACGGCGGAGAACACGCCGCTCAAGCATATTGTCGAAGAGACGATCGAGCTTCCGTGATCGGCGCATATCTAGCCGCGCAAGAGCGGGACGTTTCGGGCGCATCGTGCTATGGGTTAAGCATAGGTCCACGCCATGGGGGTTCAAGCGTGCTCGCCATCCGTCTCGCGAAAATCGCCTGCGTGGCCGCCGTGGCCTTTTACGTGGCGCTTGTCGGCTTCAACAATATTACCGACTATTGGACGAATTTCGCCTTCGTCACCCATGTGCTCGACATGGATCAGATCTTTCCGCA
>CAWESJ010000115.1:0-4060 GCA_963811015.1 uncultured Alphaproteobacteria bacterium
GCGGATCGGTCGCCGAAATACCGCCGGCAGCCGCCGCGCCGCCGATTGGCGGATGGGCGATGGACGCGGGCTCGCAGAATGTCCGGCCCTTTCAGCTCATGCTCGGAGACGAGGAAATTTCCGACATCAGTCTGGCGACCTTCTATCTCTTCGACAAGGAAGGGCGCGGAGCGCCGCAGGCGGGCGTGCAACTCGCCCGAGGCGGCTGCGGCTGTGGACACGGGTGCGGAGGAGGGCATGGCTGCGGCGGCGGCAGAGGCTGCGGCGGGGCCAGAGGCTGCGCCGGTTGCGCCCACGGCGGTTGCGCCCATGGCGGCTGCAGGGGATGCGGCAGAGGCGGTGTTTGGGGAGGCTGCGGCGGCTGTGGCGTGGGCTGGGGTTGTGGCGGCTGCTGCTTGTCTTGGGGCGGTTGCTCGCCCTTCTGCTAGGCTGGAGCGGCTTACTGTCCTTTGATGCAAGCTCGCGGATGGGCTCAGTCAGGTTCGGACCGGCAGGCGGCGTGAGGGCGCCGCGCCGTGGGGCGATACGTGTCGGGGCGGCCTGAAATCGGTCGAGAAAGGCCGGCGTGTGAAACGCGAGCGCGCGCTTTGTAGCGGTGGCCGGCGAGCTAAGAAACGCGCGCCGGCGTCCCGAGTTGTGGCGTCAGAATTATGACGAAGGTGCGCGTACTGACCTCATGACAGGCGATCCCGGAAACAAAGCCGCGCAGCTCAACGGTAAAGAGGTTCCGCAATTCGCGCCGAATTTCACCGTCTATGTTCTGCCGCCTGATGTCGTGTGCCTCTATTCCGAGGACCGGAAATTCCTGCTTCACGGTGAGCTCTATTGCGCGCTCGCCGCCGCGATCGGGGAGGGCGGAAAGAGCTTTCGGGAGCTTATTCGCGATCTGGAGCCGGATTTCCCCTCCGACAAGATCCACGAAGCCCTGGAGCGGCTGATCGAGCGCCGCTATGTCCTTCCGGCGTCGCGCTTTTCGAACGGGGCTATAGCCGCCTATTGGGCGAGCCTCGGCCTTTTGCCGGAGACCGCGGCGCGAAATCTCCAGAAATGTCGCGTGCGCATTCAATCCTTCGACGTTGAGGGGGCGACAGAGCTCGGCGCGGCCCTCACCGGGCTCGGAGTTAGAGTCGTCAAGCGCTCCGCCGACCTGACGGTCGCCTTGGTGAACGATTATCTCGAAGCGCAATTGGCCGAATGGAACCAGCAGCATTTGTTGGACCACACGCCCTGGGCGCTGGTCCAGCCTTCCGGTATTTTTCCCCTTGTCGGGCCGGTCTTCAGACCGGGGCAGGGAGGCCCTTGCTGGACCTGCCTCGCCGAGCGGATGAAAAGGAACCGGGAGGTCAAGGCGCTCCTCGACCGCCGACAGGCCCGCTGCGTCGCCGTTTCGCCTCTCGCGCGGGACATGCTCGGACAGACCGCTGTCCAACTCGCGGCCGTCGAGATCGCGAAAGCGATCGCCAGCGATTTTCGCACGGCGCTGACGCGATCACATCATCAGCCTCGATCTGCTTGGCTCGACCATCGTAAAACATTTTGTGGCGGCCCGCCCGCAATGTCCGAGCTGCGGCAGCAAAAAGCTGCGCGATCCGCGCCGGGCGCCGGTTCCGATCGAGCTTGGCGAAGGCGGCAAGGTCGTCATGACGAGCGGCGGATACCGCAGCGTTTCGCCGTCGGCGACGGTCGCGCGTTTCCGCAAGCATGTGAGCCCGCTCACCGGAGTCGTCTCGCGCCTCGAGCGGATCCAAGCCGATTTGCCTTTGAACACCAACTTCCATGCCGCGCATAATTTTTCGGGGCCATCCGAGACGGTTAATGAGCTGCGGGCGGGGCTGAGCAGCGGCAGCTTCGGCAAGGGCAGCACGGCCGAGCAGGGCGAAGCCAGCGCGCTCATGGAGGCGATCGAGCGCTATTCCGGAATTTTTCAGGGCGACGAGATCAGGGCGAAGCGGCGCTTCGCCGATTTCGCGCCGGGCGAGGCTGTCGCTCCGAACAAAGTCCTGCTGTTCAGCGACGCGCAATTGCGGCAAGGCGACGCGCCGACGCCCAGCGCCGACGGGGCGGAAGCCGTTCCTGCGCTCTTCGATCCCTCGGCGCGAGATCGAATGGTCGCCGGTGTGGTCGTTGCGCGATGAGCGCTTCAAATATCTTCCGACCAGCCTTTTGTATTTTTTCTACAGGGGCCCCGCCGCCTTCGCCGCCGATTCCAACGGCTGCGCGGCCGGCAACACGCGCGAGGAGGCGATCGTCCAGGGATTTCTCGAGCTGGTCGAAAGGGACGCCTATGCGATCTGGTGGTACAATCAATTGCGGCGCCCTGAATTGGACCTCGGCCAGTTCGACGATTCCTATATCCGCGACTTGCGCAAGCAACTCGCCGAAACCGGCCGCCGCCTCTGGGTGCTCGACATCACCAGCGATCTCGGGATTCCGACCTTTGTGGCGATGACGCATTGGATGCAAAACGGGCTGGAAAATATCGAATTCGGCTCGGGCGCGCATTTCGATGCGCGAATTGCCTTGCTGCGGGCGCTGACCGAACTCAATCAATTTCTCTCCCTCGGCCTCATGGGCGGCGGCACCGGCGAGAAGTCGAGCCTCGACGGCGTCACGCCATTGCGCCTGCAGGACCATCCCTATTTGACGCCGAGCGGAAGCCCTCTGGTCCAGGCAGACTTCGGCGCGAAGTTTGGCGATCTCGACACGCGCGCGCAAGTGACGGCCTGCGTCGCCCTTGTAAAGCAGGCCGGACCTCGATTTCCTCGTCCTCGATCAGACGCGTCCCGACATCGAGGTCCCGGTCGTGCGGGTGATCGTTCCGGGATTGCGGCATTTCTATCGCCGCTTTGCGCCGGGCCGGCTTTACGACGTGCCGGTAAAGCTCGGATTGCGGGATCGGCCGATCAAGGAAAACGAGCTCAATCCGATTCACCCTCATACTTGAAGGCCACGCCGGCTTGCGCGCTCCCGAATTAGAGAGAGTGCGACGGACCGCGCCGGCGAAGATCTCCGCCCGGCTCCGCCGTCATGTCGCGCTCGACGTGCATGCGAACGGAGAAATTGTCGCCTATTTCAACGGCTATTCGGTCGGTTTGGGCGCGTTTGGCCCCGGAGCAGCGAATCGCGCGAAGACCTTGCGCATGGGTCTGCCGCTCGCCTCGGTCGAGTCCGGTGGCGCGGATCAACAAATCGATCGGGCTCCTGATCCGGCGAATGGCTGCGCGCGGATTATTGGAATATAGCCTCGGGCGTTCGCGCGACGGCGCGGATCTGGTCGTGATCGAACCGCAGGTCGCGGATTATTGGCCGCAAACGCCGCAGCTCGCGGACGCGGACGCGATCGTCTTGTCGCGCTTCGCCTATATGCGGCGGCGCGGCGATGAGATGGTGTTGGAATCGCCCCGCGCCGGCGCCTTGTTCAAAATTTGCGATCCGATGATTGCAACCAGCCTCGCACTGCTCTCGACGCCGCAGAAAGTCAAACAGCTTCGTCGGATGGACGGATTTCCGGGCGTAGCGTTTTTCGCTTTGTTGGTGGATTGCCAAATCGCTTTCAAAGTCGACGTCGCCGACAAGAACGGCCTTCGACGGGCCGAAGGCGACGACGACCTCGTTCTTTGGGACTTCCACGATCTTCTGTTCCATTCGCGCAGCACCGAAGGCCGGCACGCCAATCCGCTGGGCGGAGTTTATCCGCATGCCGGTCTCATTTCTCCGCCGCCGGCTTTGCGGCCCCGCTGGCCCGGAAAAAAAATCGATCTGCGCAAGCTCTCGGCGGCGGCTCCGGAGGCGAATTCGCCGGTCGCAAGGCTCCTGCGCGCACGTCATTCGACGCGCAGCTTCGACGATGAGCGGCCGATCACGCTCGCCGAGCTCGCGCAATTTCTCGACGGCGCCGCGCGAGTCCTGTCGAAAACGAATGGCGCGCTCGATCTCGACGAGGGCGGTCACGCCGCCAGGCCCTATCCGTCGGCGGGCGCGGCCTACGAGCTCGAGCTTTATCTGGCGGTCGGCAAATGCGAGGGACTTCCGCGAGGCTTCTATCATTACGACGCCGGGG
>CAWESJ010000116.1:0-6087 GCA_963811015.1 uncultured Alphaproteobacteria bacterium
GTCGGACATACGCTGGCGCGCCATAAGCTCGCCCATCGCGCATCATGCGGGCTATGTCTTGATCATCGCGACAGAGGTCCTGGTAGCCGCCCTCTGCGGGCTTGGCGCGCTGGCCATGGCGCGGCGGTTGACCGCCAAGGCGCAGGCGTTCCAGCAGGCCAAGAGCCTGGCGATCATCGGCCTTGCGCTTGGCTTCCTGCTTTATGAGGACGGCTTCATCGCCCTCGGCGGCGAATGGTTCGGCATGTGGCAGTCGCAAAGCTGGGACGGCGTGCCGAGCGCCTTCCGCTTTGTCGCGACAATGCTCGGCGCGCTTATTTTCGTCTCGCTGAAGGACGAGGAATTGGCCTGAGGCGGAACGATGCGGGCGGAGATTGCTCCCACCCGAAAATGCGGCGGATTTTCGCGATGACGAACTTGCAAATATGGGAGAGCCGGATGCGCGAGCGCGAAGGCCGCACGGATTGCAATCATGCGCATGGGCTCGATCGGCGCCGCGCCCTCTCGACGCTGCTTTGCGCGGATCTCGTCGGCGCGGCCCTTAGCGCGTCGGGACCCGCCTCGGCGGGCTCGACTTCCGGGGCGCGGCGTCCCGACGACGAGCGCTTCATGCGCGTGGCGCTCGCGGAGGCGGCGCAGGGCGATTTTCCCTTTGGCGCGGTGATTGTCCGGGATGGAAAAATTGTCGCCGTCGGGCGCAACCTCGGCCGCACCGGGAATGATCCGACCGCGCATGCGGAAATCATGGCTATTCGAAACTTCGTCGCCGCGCGGCCGGCCGAGGATTTGCGCGGCGCGACGCTCTACGCCTCGGGCGAGCCTTGCCCCATGTGCATGGGCGCGATCCTATGGTGCGGACTCGGGCGCGTGGTTTTCGCCGCCTCCATCGAGGAGCTCGCCACAAGGCTCGGGCAGATCATGCTCGCCTGCCGGACGGTGGCGGAGGCCGCGCCTTTCGCCTCAATCGCCATTACCGGCGGAGTTTTGGCGGCGGAAGCGCTGGCGCTGTTCCCCGCGCCCTGAGGCCAAGAATAACCCTCGGGCCTTGACCTGAGGCAAGCGCGTCAATGCGCATGAACGTCCGGAGGCGGCGGGCGCAGCGGCTCCTTGGCCAGGATTTGAAGCTGCTCCTCGAGAAGGCTGAGGTCGCCCCAGCCGTCGGCCCCCTGTTCCTGCGAGGGAATCCAGCGGGCGCGGATATAGCCGGAGCGGTCGATCAAGAACTCCATATGCTCGATCGGGACGCGGGCGGCGTCGACCTTGGGGTCGACGAAGGAGCGCATGAGCAAGCCGTAGGCGGCGAAGGCGTAGTCTTGATTCTGATTGACCGTCAGGATCTTGCCGGTCGCGAGCTCGCGCAGCGGATCGCCGGTTTTCGGAGGCGCGATCAGGACGATGCGGGCGCCGAGCCCGGCGAGGCGCTCATGGGCCGCGAGCAATTGCTCGAGCCGCGCCTCGTCCTCCGCTCCGCCGGGCAAAAACACGAGGAGAAGGGCGGATTTGCCGCGAAAATCGACGTCGAGGCTGGTGACGCCGGCCTCATCGGTCAGGGAGAAATCGGGCGGCGCCATCCAGGCCCGGTCGCGGACAACCTTGGGGGTGATGACGCGGCCCTGGTAGCCGACCGAAAAGGCGCCCATGAAATTGATAATGTCCCAGCGCGCGTCATCGGAGAGAATGTCGGCGAAGGCGGGCATGCCCGAGGGCGAAATGCCATGGGTCACCCACCAGTAGAGATCGCCGCCGGTGTGCAGGGCGGTGTCGGGCGACGAAAAATCCGCCGGAGTCCGCGGCAGGGTTTTCGCCATCGGCCCATTGCCCAAGCCGCTGACGCCATGGCAGGGCGTGCAGTTTTGCTCGAAATGCTCGAGGCCGCTCGAGATCGACTCCACCGAATAGGGAATATCCGAGCCGAGGAATGTGTCGGGATAGGCCTGCACCGAAACGGCTTGCAGGGCCAGCCCGGTTCCGGCCAGGCCGATGACGCCGCCGGCGATGAGGGCCGGGCGCGTCGGGGTCAGCTTGAGGCCCGCCGGCCGAAACCGCGGGAAATAGACGAGGCCGATCAGGCCGAGGCCGAGCAAGGCCAAAGCCGCGCCGCCGAACAGGGAGGCCGCGACCCAAGGGCCGCCCCAAGTCGCCGCGATCGAGAAGCGGAACGGCAGCGGCCAAACAATGTCCTCATGTTCGTTGCGTCCGGCCAAATAGGACGCGAAAACGACGATGAGGACGGCCAGAACCGTTTCCACCTCGACCCGCCTTGCATAGCTCAGAAAGGTCGCGTCGGCGGGCTTGCCCTCGAGCGCCGGCAAAAGCTTCTGTTGTAGGCTCCGCGCTATGGCCAGCACGCCGGCGAGGCAGACGAGCTTTGCGACCAGCAGCTGCCCATAGGGCGTGCCGATCAGAGGGGCGAACTCGCCGAGGATGAGCCAGGTCAAAAGAACGCCGGTCACGAGAACGCCGGCCATGGCGACCGTGGCGATATGGGAGAACTGGCGCAGGATCAAAACGGCCAAGCGGCGGGAATCTTCCGCGACCGGCCCCGCGCCGATCAAGAGAATGAGGGCCGGGAGACCGCCGAGCCAGAGGCTGAAGCCCCAACGATGGATAATGGCCGCGAGGATCCCGAGCGCCTTCGGGTCGACCGAGGTCGGGTGGCTCGCGAAGGCGAAAGAGGCGAGGCCGAGGGCCGCGGTGATGGCCGCCAGCAGCGACAGATCGCCGGTCGAGGTCTTGGTGAGCCTGAGCCAGGCCGCCACGGCGAGGACCGCCGCGGCAAAAGCGTAGCCTATCTCGACCGCCATGACGCGGCCGGCCCAGGTTTGCCGGAGAAAGACCCGCAAGGCCGTCGGGTTGAACCCGAAGGTCCCGGCCTCGGCGGCGCCCGATGCGGTCCATGTCGCGAAGAGCGCGGTCGCGATGAAATTGATCGCGCTGGCCGCCGCAATCAGGAGGACGACGCGGCGGCGCCACGCGATCCCGCCCGAGGACGCGCGCGCGTCCTGCGCATACCAGATCAAGAATCCGGAGCCCATGACAATCGCAGCTGCGATTGTCGCCACGGCTCGCGCAATCGCAAGCGGGTCGAACATGTTTTAACCGACCTTGTTTGGTTTTCGCAGTTTTAGTTTGTCGTGGCTTTCGAGCCGCCGACGTTAAAGGTGAGTTGGGCTTCGACAACATGGCCGTCAACGGAAAGCACGTGATATGCGATCACCACCGGCCCGTCGGGTAATTTATCGGGAAGCTCGCCAATGAGCAGGCGCGGATCGGAGGCGTCGCCATGGGCCGCAAGGGCGATTTTGTCGCCCTGCGCCGGAACCAGCCATAATTTGGCGAAGGCCGGCTCGATCGGTTCATTGAACCAGAACTTGAGTTCTTTCGGAGCCGTGTCCAGGACCGCCCGCGACGGCGGCTCGGAGCGCACAAGCCGCGAATGCGCCAATGTTTCAGACGCGCCGACCGCCAGGCCAAGGAGCGCGGCGAGGCCGAGGACGAGCATGCGGCGCGCCGCCTGCCGCCTGCCGCCAGCCGCAGGGTTTTGGGAGGGGAAAAGACGACGGCACCAAGACAGGCCGCAAGAATGATGGAAATCGAGGCTCACGTCTGCATTCCTCCCAGTTTGCGAAGGCTCGATCGCGTCCACGCGGCCTCGGCTTGAATTAATCGAGCGCTACCATCTTATCGCATACCTGTCATGGCCAAATTCCCAGGCTTTCGACTAGGGCGGCCTGCGCATTTCGCCGCATGGCGTCGGATCGCGATCCAGAAGCCGGCGGCTGGAGGCCCGCGCCGCGAGGGCGACGCTGCAACGTGTGATAAATAAGTCATAGCCTGCGACGGAAGAAGCGTAAGCTGCATCGATCGATTGACAAAAAAACGTGATGGCGCGAACCCTTCTTGGACACAAGAGGAGGGAAGTCCATGAAGTCTGCAATGCGCTTATGTGCGGCGGCCCTGATCGCCGCACTCGCAACCACGCAAGTCGAGGCGGCCGATCTGGCGCCGACCCCTGTAGAGCCGCCGCCGCCGCCGGCGTCCCCCAGTTTCTACCTTCACGTCGGCGCGCTCGGCGCCTTCTTCAACGCCAACGCCCAGTCGACCGGGGGCGGCTATTTCAACAATGTCGCGGGTGTGGGTACGATCTCGAACGTAGCGATACGGCCGAACTACACGGTAGGCCTTGAGCTGGATATTTCATCACCCCGAATATCGCGATCGCGCTGAGCGCGGGCGTGCCGCCGATCCTGCACGCCAAGGCGACCGGGTTCTCGCTGGCCTATTCCCCGGCGAGCCCCAATTTCGGCACCGATCTCCTGGGCAGCACGCGCTGGGGGCCGGCCATCGCGCTGCTCCAATATCACATCACCCAGTGGGGGCCGATTCAGCCTTACGCCGGCATAGGCGCCGCCTATCTGCTCAATTTCGGCAACACAAGCGACGGCGTTCTGGTCAATAATTTCAGCATTGATCAGAATTTCGGCCTGGCTCTCCAGCTCGGATCCGACATTATGCTCACGCAAAATCTCGGCGTTTACGTCGACGCCAAGAAACTGTTCCTGTCCACGGACGTGAGCGGGACCGTTATCGGGACGCAAATCCCGATCCGCACCCATGTGCAGCTCGATCCCTGGGTTCTTGGGACCGGCGTCACGGTCAAGTTCTGAGCGCGCATGCGGCGCATAAGATTGGTGGATCAAGTTCAATTCAGCGAATTTTCCGGCGGAACAACATCCGCCGGAAAATGCTTTTGAGGGCAGTCTCTCATCAAAGGGTTAGAGCATGATTTGAGCCGAAAGCCGGTTTCCGCATCATGCTCTAAGGTCTGAACTATCGGCCCTGGACCCCGAGGCGGCTTAAACCCGGGGCCAGGCCGCAAACGGTCTAGCTTGTCGCTTTTGGACCGCCGCGCGAGACCGCGACCTTGGCGGGGCGAAGGACTCGATCGCCGATGGCGTAGCCCAATTCGACCACTTGCACGACCGTTCCGTTGGGGACGCTCTCGTCGGGCACCTCGTAAAGGGCTTCCTGGGTGTTCGGGTCGAATTTCCCGCCCTGCGGATCGAGCTTCCTCACCCCATGCTTGTCGAGCCGCGAGGCGAAGTCGCGCTCGGTCAGCTCTATGCCGTCGATCAATGTCCGCACCGCGCCGTCGGCGCTCTCGCGGACATCGGCCGGGACGCTGTCGATCGCGCGGCGCAAATTATCGGCGAAGGTGAGCATGTCGCGGGCGAAAGAGGTCACGCCATAGATCTTGGCGTCGGCCACCTCGCGTTCGGTGCGGCGGCGCAGGTTCTCCATCTCCGCGAGCGTGCGGAGAAGCTTGTCCTTCAAGTCCGCGCTCTCTCGCTGGAGATTTTCGAGAACGACGAAAGGATCTGGTTCGCCCGCGCGGTCGCGCCCGGCTTGTTCGGCGATTGGCGCTGCGCCGCCGCCAGCGTCGCTCGTTGCGTTTTCGGGCTTTTTTGAATCGTTCATGATCGCTCTGCTGAGGGACAAACTATGCAGGGGATATCAGTTTTCCAGGACTAAAAATCAAGCTCTTCCTCCCAAGGCCTTCCGCCAGGGTCGGGGGCGAGGCGCGGCTTGAATTCGCCTGACCCTAGAGCGCGTTCCGATTGGATGGAATCATCCAATCGACAAGAACTCGCTCCAGATCAATAAATTGGAGCATGTTCTCATGAGACATCGCATATATCCGATGTCTAAATGTCGAAAAAGTCGGTCAACTTTTTCAAAACATGCTCTAACCGGCCGCGGCGACAGGCTTCGAAAAGGTCTTGAGAAGGAGGCGGCGGATCATCTCCTGCTGCTCCGCCGACATGACTTTCGCGCCGTTCAGGTCGGTGACGTAGAACACGTCGGCCGCTTTTTCCCCGAAGGTCGCGATATGCGCCGATGCGATGTTGAGATCGAGCTTGGAGAGCGTCGTCGTCAGCTCGAAAAGGAGGCCCGGACGATCGAGACCGGAGACTTCGACGACGGTAAAGCGGTTGGACAGCGAATTGTCGATCGAAATTTCGGGATGGTGCCGGAACGTATTGAGCGCGGGGCTCGATTGGCTGGTTTTCGCGGCGACCATGTCGG
>CAWESJ010000117.1:0-8443 GCA_963811015.1 uncultured Alphaproteobacteria bacterium
AATCCGTAGTCGGGTTTCACGTTAGGTTTACCTTGAAATTCTACGTTGGGAATGGTTACGCCCATAATGCTTTTGGTATCAATTTGGTAATGGGCTTCAGCGCTTGAAGCTAAAGCCACGTTAGCAATAACTTTGGAACCCTTCGCTATGTTGGCTTCCCGCAGATTTTGGTAAGCTTTCGCTAGAGCAGCTACCAATTCCTCGCAAGCTCTTTCGGCCTCATAAATGCTGTTCCTGAGCTCACGTATCAAAATGTCGCGTTTCCGCTCAAGAACTTCGCGGCCGGACTCCGCAAGCTTAAGCGTCTTTTTCGTCTGGATTAAGTTAATTCTTGTGGGGCTAACACTTTCAGAGGACAATTTTTTTACTTGACCTCTACTATCAAATTTTGGATAGTACTTCTGGATGTATTCGGGCTTTATGCTGGTCAATTCTCTGTCAGGCAACAGCGAAAGTGCATTCCAAGCACGACGAAGAGTTGGAGTTGCTCCGTGTCCGGGTCTTGATAAAAGCTGACGTCCAAGCCGAAGAAGGACACGGGGTCGTTACGGAAACCCAGGACTTCCAAATCGGCGAAAGAGCGCACGTCTCGCGAGATGTGATAATGCAGATAGGTAAAATGAACGTCGAACAGGGCGGTGTTGCCGCACATTCTTTGCAACGCAGCCAATGGATAGTAACGGTAGCGCATTAGACTCGCTTCGGCCCTGAAGGCGGCCAAAATCAATTCGCGCCAGGTTCCGCCGCCCAGACGCAGTTTCAAAGGCAGCGAATTCAAGAATAGCCCGAGAGCGTGATCTGCGCCGAATTCCTCCGGGCGCAGACCGAAGACGATTCCGGTTGTGACGGCCGAACTCGCGAAGAACCCGCGCACCGCCCAGCAGTGAGCCGCCAAAAGCAAGCTCTTTACGGGAACTCCCATGTCTAGCGCCAAGTCGCGCAGCCTGGAGTTCAATCCCTTCTCCAGGACGCATTCGTAACTCGCGGGCTCCGTCCGATCTGTTGAAATTTCGGCCTCGGCGGCGGTTTGCCGATTAAAGCTCGCGTCAAAATCTCCAAGCTCGCGTTCCCAATAATTCTCTTGATCGGCGGCTTGCTTTGCCGTCCGCTCCAGCTGAACCAATGAGCGCATGGCATATTCGGGGTTGACCGAATCCGGCGGCATGTCGCCCGAGAGAACGGAAAAGTAGTTTTTCGCCAACTCGACGCCGAGAGCGTTGACGCTCCAGCCGTCGAGAATTGAGTGATGGTGCGCGAAGGTGAATTCGAACGTGTCGTCGTCAAGAAGGTGGAAAGCCATACGAAACAACGGCGCCGTAGAAAGATCGAAATAGTTCTGCTTTTCGAGAAGGATATGACTGTCTACGACATGTCTTCTCTGGTCCACGGAGACCTTTCTCAGATCGACGACCGTCACCGGCGCGCGGACACAGCCGTAAACGAGTTGAAGAGGCGCGCTAAATCCGCCGAGATCAAAAGCGGTCCGCAGCACCGGATGCGCCGACATGAGTGTATCGACCGCGGCGCGAAGCGCTTCTTCGTTGAAGACGCACCTCAGCGTCATGCTGTCGACGAGGTGATATACGTGGTCGCCGCTGTGGCTATGATAAATCATGCCGAGTTGCAGCTCGGTCAAAGGATAGGCGTCGTCGACGTCGCTCGGAACAAGCGCGCGATCGGCTTCCGAGATCAGCGCGAATGGCGAAATTGAAAGAGCGGCCTGCTCATGGAGCGAGCTATCGTCAATGCTCTCGGCCAGAGCCCGCAGCGTCGGCGTCTTGTAGATCGATTGAACCGTCAGCACGACGCCGCTCTTTTTCGCGAGGCCCGCCGCGCGCACGCTGAGCAACGAATCGCCGCCGAGTTCGAAGAAATTGTCCTCGATCCCGACGCGCTCGACCCCGAGCGCTTCGGCCCAGACGCGGCAGAGCGTCTCTTCGGTCGCGTTGCGCGGCGCGACATATTCGTGCGCGGCCCGCCCCGCGAAATCCGGCGAGGGCAGCGCCTTGCGGTCGACCTTGCCGCTGGCCGTCAGCGGCAGGGCCGCAAGCGCCACGAAGGCCGACGGAACCATGTAATCCGGCAATTCGCGCTGCAGCGCCGCGCGCAGCGCCGCCGCGTCGGGCGCCTTCCCTTCCGCCCCCGTCACATAAGCGACGAGCCGCTTGTCGGAGCCGGCTTCTTCGCGCGCGACGACGATTGCTTCGCCCACCCCCGCCACAAGGGACAACGCCGCCTCGATCTCGCCGAGCTCGATCCGAAGACCCCGGATCTTCACCTGATGATCGACGCGGCCCAAGAATTCAATCTCGCCGTCCGCGCGCCAACGCGCCAGATCCCCCGTGCGATAAAGCCGCGTTCCGGCCTCCCCAAACGGGTTCGCGACAAAACGCTCCGCGGTCAGATCCGGACGATTGACATAACCACGCGCCAGGCCGACCCCGCCAATGTAAAGCTCGCCCGCAACGCCTTGCGGAACCGGGTTCAAGCCCGCGTCGAGAAGATAAATCTGCGTGTTCCAGATCGGCCGGCCGATCGGGACCGACCCATCCTCGTCTTCGCCGCGGCAGGCGTAGGACGTAACGTCGATCGAAGCTTCCGTCGGCCCATAAAGATTATGCAGCTCGACGCCATCCGCCGCGAAGAACGCGTCGCGCAGACCCCCAGGCAACGCCTCGCCGCTGCACAAAACGCGTTTCAGCCGCGCCAAGCACGACGTCTCTCCGTGGCTCAGGAAAGCCCGCAGCAGCGACGGAACGAAATGCAGCGTCGTCACGCCATGGCGGTCGACGAGTTCGGCAAGCCGGGCCGGCTCGCGATGGTCGCCGGGGCGCGCCACCACCAGGCGGCTCCCCACCGCCAACGGCCAGAAAAACTCCCAGACCGAAACGTCAAAACCATAAGGCGTCTTCTGCAGCACGACGTCTTCGGCGCAAAGCCCATAGCGCGCCTGCATCCAGGCGAGACGATTGACGACGCCGTCATGGGTCGCGCCAACCCCCTTGGGGCGGCCGGTCGAGCCGGAAGTGTAGATCACGTAAGCAAGGTTTTGCGCGCCGACGCCAGAGGCAAGATTGGCTTCGCTCTCGCCGTCCAGCCGCGCCCAATCGGCGTCGAGGCAAAACGTCTCCGCCTGCAAGGGTAGAGTCTCGCGCAACGCCTGCTGGGTCAAGACGAGCAAAGGCCGGGCGTCCTCGATCATATAGGCGAGGCGCTCGCGCGGGTAGCTCGGATCGAGCGGGAGATAGGCGCCGCCGGCCTTCAACACGCCCAAGAGCCCGATCACCATTTCGAGCGACCGCTCGGCGCAAACGCCGACGACGACGTCCGGACCGACGCCGCGGCGGCGCAGATGATGCGCAAGCCGATTGGCCCTGGCGTTGAGCTGGCGATAGCTCAGCGCCGCCGCTTCGAAGACGACGGCGATCCTCTCGGGCGCGGCCGCGACCTGCGCCTCGAACAGTTCGTGCAGGCGCTTGTCTTGCGGATAGGCCGAAGCGCTCGCGTTCCAATCGACGAGGATCTGCCGGCGTTCCTGCGCTGGCATGACCTCGAGCGCGCGCAGCGGCGCATGCGGCTTCGTCTCCAGCGCCTCGACCAACTGCTCCAACGCGAGAGCCATATAGGCGTTGAGCCGCTCCGGCCGAAGCGGAGCCTGCGTCTGCGCCGTAAGACCAAACCCCTCGCCGTAATCGTCAACCGACAGCGTAACAGGGTAGTTCGTGCGCTCTTCGACAAAAAGAATCTTGCCGCCGACTCCCTTCGACCCCGGATGCTCGTTCGACGCGGCGAGTCGAGCGGCGTATGCCGATAATTCAACAGCGCCGAGAACAGCGGCGTCGGCGCCGCCACTCCGCTACAGCGTTGCGCCAGCGCCAGCGACGCATGCTCGTGCCGCAGCAGATCCGTCAGCATCGCCTGCATCGCGCGGACGCCCGCCTCGACGCTTTGCTCCCCGAGACACGCGCGCGTCGGCAAAGTGTTCATGTAGAGGCCGATCGCCTGGTCCGCCCCGGCGCCGCCATGCATGCGGCCAAACAACACCGTGCCGAACACTACGTCGTCGCGGCCGCTCGCCCGCGCCACCACCCTGTCGAAAGCCGCATGAAAAAGGCTCGCCGCGCTCACCCGCAGCGCGCGCGCCCGCGTCCTGATCCGGCGCGACACCGCCATATCGAGATCGCGCGTCGCCTCGGCGACGCCGAACCCGTCGTCTTGAACATCCAAAAGGCCAAAGGGTGCGGTCGGCTCCTCGACATCGCCCAGCAGATTACGGAAATAGGCTTCATGCTCCGCCCGATTGGTCCTGAGCCGCGCCAACGCCACGAAGTCGCGGAACGCTGGCGGCGCCGGAAGGTCGGCGAGGCGCTCGACGCCCTGCGACCGGACCTCATCGAGGATGATCTCCAGCGTCATATGGTCGGACATCAGGTGATGTTCCAACAAGAGCAGCAGCCAGCGTCGGTTCGCAGCGTCGAACGCCGCAAAGCCTCGCATCATCGGGGCCTGGCTCAGATCGAGCCGCCAGCGACGCGAATCGAAACGCGCTCTCAACTCTTCGCCGGCGTCGCCTCCGTGGGGATCCAAAGCGACCTCTTCAACGAGGAATCGCGCCTCGCGCCAAACGACCTGCATCGGCTCCGGCAGGCCATCCCAGAGGACCGCCGTGCGCAGGATGTCGTGCCGCGCTATCGCCGCCTGCAGGGCTTCCAGAAACAGATCGAGTTCCGCGCGTTTTTCGAACGCCTGCAGCACCGGCGTCAGATAGATATCGCCTTTCTGCGCCATGAGGTGATGGAACAATATGCCTTCTTGAAGCGGCGCTAGCGGATAGATGTCCTGGACATTCGCCGCGCCGCCAGGAACGCTCTCGACGATGCGGTCGATGTCTTCCTGACTCAGAGCCGCAAGGGTCAGCATCTCGGGCTTGATCGAAGCGCAGCGGACGGGGACCAAGTTCGGCGGAACGGCGATCGTCTCGCCGACGCCGATCGCCGCCGAGAGGCCTAGAGGCGTCGGATGAGCGAACAGCGTGCGCACGGTGCTGGCGAGGCCTTCCAGGCGCAGCCGCTCTATCAACGTGACGGCGAGTAGGGAATGGCCGCCAAGCTCGAAAAAGTCGTCCTCAATTCCGACGCGCTCAAGTCCCAAGACCTCGGCCCAGATGCGGCAGATGGTCTCTTCGAAAGCGTCGCGCGGCGCGACATAGCGGGGCGAAAACTGGGCGCCGACATCCGGCGTCGGCAGCGCTTTGCGGTCGATCTTGCCGTTCGGCGTCAGCGGCATTTTTTCCAGCGCGACGAATGCCGACGGAACCATGTAATCGGGGAGTTCCGCTTGGAGAGCCGCGCGCAGCGCAGCGACGTCCAGCGCCGAATTATCCCGCGTGGTCACATAGGCCACGAGGCGTTTCCCGGAACGCTGCTCCTCCTCGCCCGCGATGACCACAGCTTCCCGGACCTGGGTTAGGCGCGCGAGGGCGGCCTCGATCTCGCCGAGTTCGATCCGGAAACCGCGGATCTTCACCTGATGATCGATGCGGCCCAAAAACTCGATCACGCCATCCTCGCGATAGCGGCCGAGATCGCCGGTGCGGTAAAGTCGCTCGCCCTCCCAACCAAACGGATTGGGAACGAAGCGCTCCGCTGTCAGATCTGGAGCCCTGGCGTAGCCGCGCCCGACTTGGAGGCCGGCGACGCAAATCTCCCCTGCAACGCCAATCGGCGCGAGATCGAGATGGCGATCGAGGAGATAGATCTGAGTGTTCTTGACCGGGCGGCCGATCGGCATGCTCGCGACGTCGTCCGGCGTCGGCGCGGTGATCGGATGGTAGCAAACGTCGTCCGAACACTCGGCTGGCCCATAAGCGTTCAAGACCCTCACATGCGGATATTGCGCCATGAATCTCCCGCAAAGGTCGGGTGGCAAGGCTTCGCCCGTGGGCAGCAGCCAGCGGAGAGTTCGCAACGGCTCCGCTGGATCCGACATCTCCAGCAGCGCCCGAATCATCGAAGGGACGGCTTCGAGAATCGTGACGCCGCGCGCGCGGATCTTCGCCAGCAGAAGCCCCGGATCACGCGTAATCGCGTCGGAAAACACCTCGACGCGCGCGCCGAGCGTCAGCGCGGTCAGGAATTGCCAGACCGAAATATCGAAACATTGCGAAGCCGTCTGCGCGATGACGTCCTGGGCCGAAAGTCCGAGCGTCGCGACCTTGGTGGTCAGATTGTTGAACATGCCGCGATGTTCAACCATCGCGCCCTTGGGTCTTCCGGTTGAACCCGAGGTGAAGATGACGACAGCGAGATTTTGCGGCCCATGGCGGCGGCTTGGATTGTCGCGCCGCTTCTCGCGCGCTTCGAGGACCAGAAGATCGAGCAGACGAGGCTTATGCGCCAGGACCTCGGCTGCGATCGCCTCGGCCCGTTCCCGCTGATCGGGTCCAAACAGCAGCCATTCCACCAACAACTCGTCGAGGGCCTGCGCGGCGCGTCGATCGGGATAGGCCGGGTCAAGCGGAAGATAGGCCGCGCCCGCTTTGAAAATCGCCAGCAGCGCGGCCAAAAAGTCGAGGCCGCGCTCGTCCAGCAGCGCGACGATGCAATCCGGGCCGACGCCCTGCGCGATCAACCCATGCGCAGAGTCTATTGGCTCTTTCGTTGAGCGCCCGATAGCTCAGGGCGCGATCGCCGTGGCGCACGGCGATCGCGTCGGGGCCTTCCAGGACCTGCGCCTCGAAGCGAGCGACGATGTCGCGCGGTTCGGGATAAGCAAACGTCGTCGCGTTCCAGTCGACGATGAGCCGCCAACGTTCCGTCTCGGGAAGCGCATCGAGCGCCCGCAGCGCCGTTTCCGGGGCGTGCTCCAGCCTTTCGACGAGAAGTCTCGATCGCGGCGAGCATGAAGGCGCAAGCGCGCTCTGGGCTGATCGGCAGCTCGGTAAAAGCCGTCAACGCGAAATCCTGCCCCCAGTCGTCAACCGATATTTCGAACGGATAATTGGTCCGCTCCTTGAAATAGATCGTCTCAATTCCTCGCCATGCGGCATCGCTCGCGACGTTGGGACTCCCTGGGTTGTGGCGGAAGTTGAGGATGGCTGAGAACAGAGGAGCGGGCGGTGCGACGCCGGAGCAGCGCTGCGCGAGCACCAATGACGCATGCTCTTCGCGTAACAGCTTCGTGATCTGCGCATGCATGTCGCGGGCGCTGTCGGCAACGCTTGCCAACCCGATGCGCGCGCGTATCGGCAGGGTGTTGATGAATATCCCGACGGCTTGATCCGCGGCGGCGGCGCCATGCATGCGGCCGAAGAGCACCGTACCGAACACCAAATCGTCGCGACCGCTTGCGCGCGCGATGACTTGCGCGAAGGCCAAATGAAAGATGCTCGCCGCGCTTACCCGCAGGGCGCGCGCCCGAGCTCGTAGTCGCTTCGACAATGACGTGTCCAGATCAATTCTGAACTCGCCGATGTCGGCGCCATCGCCCTTGACGTCCAAGAGACCGAACGGCGCTGTCGGTTCCTCGACATCGCCGAGTAGGGCGCGAAAATAAGCTTCGTGCTCGGCGGCGCCCGCGCCAAGCCGCGCTTGCGCCACGAAATTTCGGTACGGCGGGGCCGCCGGAAAAGCTGACGCAGGCTCGGAATGGCGGGCGCGAATCTCCTCCGCGACGAGCCGCAGGGTCGTGTTGTCGTCGATCAGGTGATGGTGCGCGATGCCCAAGAGCCAACGATCGCGCGCGTCGTCAAAGGCTTTGAACAGGCAAATCATGGGGGCGACGCGCACGTCGAGGCGAAAATGTTGGGGATCAAAGTGATCCCGTAGCTGCGCGCTCGCGACGCCAGCTCCTTGATGAAGAGAGACCTCTTCAACCTGCAGAGGCGCCTCGCGCCACACGACCTGCATAGGCATGGAGAGTCCCTCCCACACCACCGCCGTGCGCAAAATATCGTGCCTCGAGATCGTCTCGCGCAGGGCCTCGACGAAACTCTCCAGCCGTTCGCGCCCGTCGAACGCCAGAAGCGTCTGCATCACATAAGGGTCGCGCTCCGCCAGCAGGTGATGAAACAAGATGCCTTCCTGCAAGGGCGCGAGCGGATAAATGTCCTGAACGTTGGCCGCGCCACCGGGAACGGACGCAACGATGCGGTCGATCTCGTCCTGGCTCAAGGGCGCCAGGGTCACCATTTGCGGGGTGATCGCGGTCGCGTTCGCGGGAATGAGATTTGGCGGAACCTCAATCGCGTCGGCGTCCCCGATTGCGTCCGCGAGAGTTGCGGGCGTTGGATGCGCAAAGACAGAACGCACGTCGCTGACGAGCCCTTCGCGACGCAGGCGTTCCGTCAGCGTCATCGCGAGCAACGAATGGCCGCCGAGTTCGAAGAAATTGTCCTCGATCCCGACGCGCTCGACCCCGAGCGCTTCGGCCCAGACGCGGCAGA
>CAWESJ010000118.1:0-12826 GCA_963811015.1 uncultured Alphaproteobacteria bacterium
TGGCGTCGTCGAGACGATCTATCGCGAGGCCGAGGCGCGACGCGCAATCCCTCCCCTGGAAGGGGAGGGTGTCGGCGAAGCCGACGGGTGGGGCCGACGAAACGAGGAGACGGCATGAACACGCACGCAAAACCCTCAAAGCTCATCAAGGGCGCGACCGGCGATTGGGAAGTCGTGATCGGCATGGAGATCCATGCTCAGGTCACGTCGCGCTCGAAGCTTTTTTCCGGGGCCTCCACCACCTTCGGCGAGGAGCCGAACGCCAATGTCTCGCTCGTCGACGCGGCCATGCCCGGCATGCTCCCGGTCATCAACGAGGAATGCGTGGCGCAGGCGGTCCGCACCGGGCTCGGCCTCGAGGCCAAGATCAACCTGCGCTCGGTGTTCGACCGCAAGAATTACTTCTATCCCGATCTGCCGCAGGGCTATCAGATCTCGCAGTACAAAAGCCCGATCGTCGGCGAGGGGCTCGTCCTCGTCGACGTCTCGCCGACCGAGCAGATCGAGGTCGGGATCGAGCGGCTGCATCTCGAGCAGGACGCCGGCAAGTCGCTGCACGACCAGTCGGCGACCGAGTCCTTCGTCGATCTCAACCGCTCCGGCGTGGCGCTGATGGAGATCGTGTCGAAGCCCGACATGCGCTCCGCCGACGAGGCCCGCGCCTATGTCTCCAAGCTGCGCACCATCCTGCGCTATATCGGCTCCTGCGACGGCAACATGGAGCAGGGGTCGCTGCGCGCCGACGTCAATGTCTCGGTGCGCCGGCCGGGCGACGCGCTCGGCACCCGCTGCGAGATCAAGAACGTCAATTCGATCCGCTTCATCGGCCAGGCGATCGAGGTCGAGGCGCGCCGCCAGATCGGCGTTCTCGAGGATGGCGGCAAGATCAATCAGGAGACGCGGCTGTTCGATCCCGCCCGCGGCGAGACCCGCTCGATGCGCTCCAAGGAGGAGGCGCATGACTACCGCTATTTCCCCGATCCGGATCTGCTGCCGCTCGAATTCGACCAGGCCTATGTCGATCGCCTCGAAGCCGGGCTGCCCGAATTGCCCGACGCCAAGAAGGCCCGCTTCATCAAGGACTATGGCCTGCCGGCCTATGACGCGGGCGTGCTCGTCGCCGATAAGGAGACCGCCGATTTCTATGAAGCCGCCGTCACGCATGGCGCAGCCAAGCGCGACCCGAAGCTTGTCGCCAATTGGATCACCGGCGATGTCGCGGCCTACGCGAATTCGATCGGCCTCTCGATCGCGCAGACGCATATCAAGCCTGGCCAGGTCGCGGGCATTGTCGATCTCATCGGCGACGGCACGATCTCCGGCAAGATCGCCAAGGACCTTCTGACGATCATCGTCGGCGAGGAGAAGGACGGCGAGCCCCGCGCGATCGTCGAGGCGCGTGGGATGAAGCAGGTCACCGATGCGGACGCGATCGGCGCGGCCGTCGATGCGATCATCGCGGCCAATCCCGACAAGGTCGCGCAGGCGAAGGCCAAGCCCTCGATGCTCGGATGGTTTGTCGGCCAGGTCATGAAGGAGACCGGCGGCAAAGCCAATCCGCAAGCCGTCAACGCGCTTTTGAAAGAGAAGCTCGGCGTCTGAAAACCGCATGCCTCTTGCGAATCACTTTGCGTGATTTGCAAGCCGCGCCGCGATTGGAGCGCCGCCGCCGTCGCCGCGCTGCGTTTTTTTTTGCTTACGCACGAATTTTTTTTATTCGCATGCAGACTCGTTCAAGGGCGCCTCGCTCTTGCTTCGCATGCGCCTTGAAGAGCTCGCCGCTTCCGTTCCAAAACATGTTTTCGATCGCAAGCAAAGCATGGCGATCGCCATGCGCGCGACCCGCGAAGCCGCCTTGCGTCTTGCGCGACGGGGCGATCGTCGACGGCGCCGAAAACAGAATAGAGCCTAAGAAAAACAATGACTTTTTGATAAGGAGACGGAGCCGGCCGCTGCCGCTTGCGATCGGCTTGAAGGCGATCGCCGTTCATTGGCCGGCATCCTTGTAAGGCTCTTGCGAGCCTTCGCGCGCGCGGCGAAGAAGTCCTACGCAAAAGCAATTTTCAAAGGCTCGCGAATGACTCCGACAGCTTTCTTGAGCGCGTTGTCGGCGTTCTCTTCGCGCATGTTCGGGTGGTTGTTGAAGCAACGCCTCTTGCACGACTGATTAACAACGCTACGCTATGCACGCCTCTAGTCGGCGCATCACACCGGCTGACAAAATGAAAGAGGGGAGCTCGAACATGGTGAAAGCAACCACCAAAAAAGCGCCAGCGAAGAAGACCGCTGCAAAAAAGACTGCGACCAAAAAGGCGACGGTAAAGAAGAGCGCGGCGCCGAAGACGGCGACGAAAACAGCCGCCGTCAAGAAGACCGCGACCAAGAAGACCGCGACCAAGAAGACAGCGGTCAAGAAGACCGCCGTGAAAAAGGTGCCCGCCAAGAAAGCGGCCGTCAAGAAAACCGCGGCCAAAACCATCGCGAAAAAAATCGCGAAGGCCCCGCCCCGCAAGGCGGCGGTGAAGAAAGCCAGCGTCAAGAAGGTGGTGCGCAAGGCGGCGCCCCGCAAACCCAAGGCGGCGCCCGCGGCGCCTCCGGAAACGGTTTGAGGGTTTGCTACAAGGTGACTTGCGTCAAAACGATTGGAGGCAGTTGGCGGCGATTCTCTCACGCCGAATGCGCGTGAGCGGGATCGCATGGCGCCGACTGTCTTCATCTTATTCGCGTCGGCCAATCGGCCTCGGCGCCCGCGACCTTCAGTCGACGCCTTCGGCCTTATGATCGGTCGGCAAGGTTGAAAAAGGGCGGCCATGGCGGCAGGCTTGGCGATGCGCCGATCCGCCTGATCACTTCAACCGCATGCGTCTTGGCGCACCGGATCGTCCGGCCTTAAGCCATTCAATGGGCGAGGCAGACTTGGGCGAATTCGCGCCAGGTTTTATCCGTCGCGGCCCCAGACGCTTTCATGTCCCGCCATTCAGCTCCGCAGGCGTGCATCCGTTCGCGCGACGCGGCTGGAAGCGGATGCGGCGGCGCTTCGGCGACGCCTGACGCGGCCGGCGTCTCTGTTGGCTCGGACGGCGACAGTCTCGGCTGAGGCGCGATCCGCCCGGCCGATGGCGCCCCCAATTCGGCGGGGCGGCGCGGTGGCGCGGGCGCGGCGAGCGGCGCCTTTGCTTTGCTTACATTCTTCTGGCTTGCGCTCTCCTGGCTCCGGGCGGGCGAATCCGCAACGAAGATCGCGACAAGACCGAGCGCAGCCGCAGCGATCGCCAAGGCTAGGGCGGGATGAGGAAAAGCGGCAACCGGCTTTCCGCCCGCATCCCGCTCTAAATTCTTGGAATCGATCACGTTCATCATTTTGGATTGATTCCATCCAAAATCATCGCGATCCAAAACGCGGGCTTTGCGAGATCGCCAACGCACCTGCGCTCCTTTCTTGAGCCCTGCCGGCCGAAGCGCCGCCGCTTGGCGTGATCGCGATGGGCGGAGGGCGCATCAGCGCTTGTTTGGTCCGGCCCGCGCTGCGCCGAAGCGGGCTCGCCTGCGATGCGCCACTTGCGGCTGAGGTCAGGTTGAACCCTCGAACGCGCCGCGAGCTGAAGCGCAGGCTGGCGGAGACGGAGGGATTCGAACCCTCGATAGGGCTTTACAACCCTATAACGGTTTAGCAAACCGCCGCCTTCAGCCTCTCGGCCACGTCTCCGAACCTGCGGACGCCGCGCGGGTTCGCGCGCGCGTCCATGGTCTCGGACATATGCCCGACCGTCGCTGCGAAGGCAAGGCCCCTCCAATCGCGCGCCTGCTGTATCCAAGCGTGGCATTAAAGTCACATGGGCGAACGGAACGCGCCAACGCCCCTAAAAGGCGTTTTACATAACGGGTTCCGAGGCTAATGTGCGTTTGCGAACGGGGGCCAACCCGATCGTGGGGTTCGGATCGGACAATAGTTTCGTCCAATCCGGGCAAGAGGGGGGCTAAGATGTCTGCAGCGCGCAGGCCGGCCTCGATCGGGTTTTTCTAACGGAGGTTGAAATGAAGCTCTTCAAGGGTTTGCTCCTGGGATCGGCTGCGGCCCTCACGAGCGTAGTCGGCGCCCAGGCGGCCGATCTGCCCGTCTACAAAGCCGCGCCGATTGAATATGTCCGCGTCTGCGACGCCTTTGGCGCAGGCTTCTTCTATATTCCCGGAACCGACACCTGCTTGCGGGTCGGCGGCCTGGTGCTCGCCGAGACCCGCTCTTTCAATCCGCAATATTCGATTGGCTCCAGCGGCGGCAGCACTTTCTGGGGCAATGGCGTCGCCCCCACCAATAAAGGAGGGGTTGGGCTCTTGCCCGCCACGGGGGCCACGTACGGCTATATCCCATCCACCGGCAGCTACGCCAATCCGCGCTCGCGCGACGCCTATTCCTTCGGCGCCTTGGGCCGCGTCGAGCTCGACGCCAGGACCAAATCGGACTGGGGCACGGTTCGGACCTTCCTGCGTGTGGACTTCTATTACGGCTCCGGCGGCAACGCCGCGACCGGCGCGCTCAACGGCCTCGGCGGCGCCGTCATCAACACGACGGCCGGATCGACCGTTCAGCGCGATACGACGATCATCAACAAGGCCTTCATCCAATTCTCCGGCCTGACCGCCGGCTACGCCCAGTCAATGTTCGATTTCTACGCCGACGCCTATAACTACGACAGCTTGCGCGGCTCCAACGCGACCGTCTCCCTGCTTGCCTATACCGCGACCTTCGGCAATGGCTTGTCGGCGTCGATCTCGGCGGAAGACCAGGCCTCGCGGCGCGCCTTCATCGGCAGCACTCTTTCGGGCAACGTAGCCGGCAACATCTTGGTGGATGGCTTTAGCGGGTCGTCCTTCGTAGCCAACCCGGCTGGCGCGCGGATACCGGAAGTGGTCGGCAATCTTCGCTATGACCAGCCTTGGGGCGCGGTCCAGATTTCCGCGGCGGCGCATCAGGTCTCATCCAGCCTCTATGGCAGCACCGCGCTGCAAACCGCCTCCGCCTCGACGGGCAATTCCTCGGCCTCGACCTATGCCTACCCGGTCACGACGGGCAATTCCTACGGCTTCGCGGTCCAGGCCGGTCTTCAGCTGAACCTCGATTATCTCTCCCCGGGCGACAAGCTCTGGCTGCAGGCGGCTTATGAAAAAGGCGCCTTCGGCTATATCGCCGGCAACAACCTCGGGTTCAACTATGGCCAGGGCGTGAACGCCAACCGCTACGCCGGCTCCGGCTTCACCTGGGCCGATTATTCCTCGGGTTGGAACCCGCAGCCGGGCTCCGACTGCGTGTACACGGCCAATAGCGCGGTCTTGGGCGCGGGCGGCTACGTCCCCGGCGGCGCGTCCTGCCAGCAGACTTCCGGCTGGGATATCACGGGCGCCTATAAGCACTACTGGATCCCGACCTTGGCCTCGGCCGTTTATGGCTCTTATCTGGCCTATTTCAATCCGCAGAGCGCGCTGGACAGCTACGGCGGCGGCGTCGGCGTCTCGAATATCCGGGAAGGCCGCATCGGCACCAATCTCGTCTGGACCCCGATCAAGGGCTTCGATATCGGCGCCGAGTTCATGTATGTGCATGTGACCCAGACGCGGCCGACCGGCCTCGCCTCCGACGCCGTGCTGACCGCCGCCGGACTTCCGGCGTTCCAGTCCACCACCAACGAATACGAAGGCCGCCTCCGCATTCAGCGCGCCTTCTGATCCGCGCCTTAAAGGTTCGCTCTCAGCTTAAGGCCCGACGCGAAAGCGCCGGGCTTTTTTCATGCGCCGCGCGCGGCCGGTTATCGTCCCAAAGAAAAGTGCGGCGTGTCGCGCCTCAGCGGTCGCCGAGGCTGCCGCCGGCGTCGGCGAGCGCGGCGCCGACCTCGAGGCCGAGATCGTCCATGGTCGCTTCCTCGACGACATTGACTTCCTCGCCCTTGGCTTGGCGTTCGGCTTCGGCCTCGGAGCGGGCGACATTGACCTTGATCTCGGCGCTGATCTCCGGATGCAGATGCACCGGGACTTCATGCAGGCCGATCGTCTTGATCGGGGTCCGCAGGATGATCTGATTCCGGTTGGCGCTGAATCCGCCCGCTGTGATGGCGTCGGCTATGTCGCGCGGCGAGACGGAGCCATAGAGATGGCCGGTCTCTCCCGCTTGCCGAATTACGACGAAGATCTGGCCGGTGAGCTTTTCGGCGATAGCGGCGGCCTCGTTCTTGGTCTCGAGATTGCGCGTCTCGAGTTGCGCGCGCTGGCTTTCGAATCGGCCTTTATTGGCTTCGGTGGCGCGCAGGGCCTTGCCGCCGGGCAGGAGAAAATTGCGGGCGTAGCCGTTGCGCACGCGGACCGTGTCGCCCATCTGGCCGAGCTTGGCTATGCGTTCGAGCAAAATCACTTCCATGGATTGACCCTTCGAGTTGTGTTCAGAGTTTGCGGGCGACGGATTTATCCTTGCGCGCGCGTAGGGAGAAGGCGGCTTCGGCGAGGCCGACCAAGGCGAAAGCGGCGAGCGGCCAGGGCATTAATGCGAAAAGGCCGAAATAAATGAAAAAAAGCATCGGCCTGCGAAACCGTAGGCCGTGCGAAAGATCGTGGATGACGGCGAGGCCTTGGAGCGCGAAGGCGACCCCGAGGGTCGCGGCGACTATGGCGCCAATGAGGCCAGGAAGGCGGCCGAAGAACCAGGCCGCCGCGATCGCCGCGGCGAGGACCAGGGCGTAGATGCGCGGCAGCTGCAGCTCGCGCGCGATGTTCGGCCAGGGACGCGGCAATCGTCCCGACACTTGCACGACGCGCGCGGCGAGCCAAAGATTGGCCAACAGCATCACGAGGGTCGATGCGCCCATCGCCGGCGCCGCCGCGAGCGCAATCCATCTTGCAGCCGCTGGCGCATCTATTCGGCTGGCGAGCTGCGGCTTGTCGGCGATCAACCTCTCCACGATGGGGGTCGCCTCCTTGACGGCGAGATCGAGAGCCGCCTCGAACCCCCCGGCCCGGAAGCACGCATAGAATGCGCCGGCGACGGCGAGCGTGGCCGCGATCGCGACGGCGTTTGTCAGTATTCGCTCAAGCGGACAATATTCGCGCCCGAAGGCGCCGCCCGTCGCGCTCCCTATGGTCCAGGGAAAGCTGCCTTTCGTTCGGCTCATGGCGGCGAGAAAACCGAGCCATAAGGCGGGCAGTCCGAGGCTGACGAGAAAGATCACGGCCGTGAGGCCGGCGTCGTCGAGACTCCACGACCATTCATGCGGCCGCTGCGCCAGCGCGAGTCCGAAGACGGTCAAAGCCGCCACGGCCGTCGCCCAGGCCCCGGCGACGCCGCCGAAGCCGAGCATGGCGATCATGATCGGAAGCGGCGCCAGATAGGCCAAGCCGATGGCGAGCAATGTCGCCTGCGAGACCAGGCTGAAAAGCACGGCCGCCGCGGCGCCGGCGCCGATCGCGACGGCGTGAGCCGTGCCGAATGTGACGAAGCGATTCTTGATCATGCCTGTGCTGTCCCGCTGAAAAGGCGGTTAGGGGCGGGTCGGAAACTCGGCGCCTCCGCCCGCCCCAGCAATTTGTCCGGCTCGGCCGGATGGCCGATTGGTCTACTCTAGAGCGCGTTCCGATTGAATGGACTCATCCAATCGGAACGCGCTCGAGATCAATAAGTTGGAGCATGTTCTCATGAGACATCGGATATATCCGATGTCTGAATGTCGAAAAAGTCGGTCAACTTTTTCGGAACATGCCCGAGGATCACGTTCATGATTTACAGACTCATGAACGTGACCAAATTCTAAAAGTTTAGAACCGAATGGGGGCGGAAAGCCGGTTGCCGCTTTTCCTCATCCCGCTCTAGAGCGCCGCCAAATCAGATAGATCAATCTTCATTTGTAAGACGGGGTCACCGAATCACATAGGGCAGAAGGCCAAGGAAGCGGGCGCGCTTGATCGCCTTGGCGAGTTCGCGCTGCTTCTTGGCCGAGACGGCGGTGATGCGCGAGGGCACGATCTTGCCGCGCTCGGAAATATAGCGCGAGAGCAGGCGCGTGTCCTTGTAGTCGATCTTCGGCGCGTTCGGACCCGAGAAGGGGCAGGTCTTCCGGCGGCGAAAGAAAGGTCGGCGAGGTGCTGCGGGAGGGGCCATCAGTAATTGCCCTCTTCGCTGGAGACGGCTTCATCGCGCGGCCGACGCGGCCCGCGGTCGCCGCGGTCGCCTCGATCGGGGCGGGGGCCGCGGCCGCGATCGCCGCGGTCGGGGCGATCGCCGCGATCATCGTCGTCGCGCTTGCGCAGCATCACCGATTGATTCGGCTCGAGCGCTTCGACGCGCACCGTCAAAAAACGGATAATGTCTTCGTTGATGCCGAGCTGCCGCTCCAATTCGGTGAGAGCGGCGGGCGGCGCATCGATATTGAGAAGGGAGAAATGCGCCTTTCGGTTCTTCTTGATTCGATAGGCGAGGGATTTGACGCCCCAATATTCAACCTTCTCGACCTTGCCGCCCAAGGATTCGATCACGGTTTTGAACTGCTCGGTCAGCGCTTCCACCTGCTGGGCGGAAATGTCCTGACGCGCGAGATATATGTGCTCGTAGAGAGCCATTGCGCCTGCCTTTCTTAAATAGTCGCGGGCCTTTGGCGCAGAGCCCTTCGAGCCCCGGAAAGGCTCGAGCAGACTGCGAAGGCGGAGACACGGGAAGGCGGATCACTCTGATCCTGCCCGCTGAAGCGAGCCTTCCTTTAAGCCCCCGGCCAAAGCCGCGAAGCGCGCTTTATACCCCGAATCGGCTCGCGCGCAAGGCAGGCTGCGTCGGCGCGCCGATTCGCTACCGTTCTTGCGCGGTTTGGACCGCCGCGATGGCCGACATATCGGCCGCACAATTGCTGGCGGCGGGATTGACGCGCGCGCCGACGCCGCATCTGGGGCGCGGGCTCAAATGCAAGGTCCCCATTCGCCATTGGCGTGAATGCGCCAGGCTTTCAAGCCGGCCTTGGCGACGACGATCCGGCCTGCTTTCGCCATGGCGACCAGATGTTTGAAGACAAGCGGCGTGCGCCAGGCGAGCGGTTTGGCCGGATCGCACACGGCGCGATATTCATCGCTGTCAGGATCTTCCATCAAGATCGCGCCGACCCGGTCCGGCCGGAGCTTGGAGCTCAGGCCGCGGTCGCTTTTCCAGAGGCATTCATAATCGCGGCAGACATCCGGGCGCGTCGCATAGACGCCACAGCCGCCGCCTTTCTGGCAATGGGCGCACCAGGCGCCGGCAGGCTTGGCGAGTTCCGTGATTTCCAGCACCTTGCAGCAAAAACTGCATTCGCCGCAGGCTTTTCCGGGAATGGCCAGCATGAAGGTCCTGCTCGGGGCTAGGCTTTGATCGGCATCGCGCGCGGCCGAAGGATTTTGAGCGAGTCCTGCGCGGAGCGCTTGATTCGGCGCGCGAACCTCGGCCGTGGATGGACGGCGACTCGACGCGATATTGGAATTTTTGAAATCATGTCAGAACCGGCGCCAGCGATCAAGATAGGCCTGACAAGGCCATGCGGCGGCGATTGAAATGAAAGCGGCGCGTGCAATGAAAGCGGCGATTGAAATGAAAGAAGGCGGATCGGCCCCCCGATCCGCCTTCCAGCCAAACAAGCTTGTGGACTTGCTTAGTATTTGGCGACGACAGGCGCGGCCGGCGCGCCGAATTTATAGGTCAGGCCGATACGCCCCGTCTGCAAATTCTCGGTCGTCGAATGTCCCGGAAAGTAGCCGACGCCGACGATCTGGCCGTAGTTGAGGAAGTCGTAGAAGCTCTTCGAGTCCCAATTGTAATAGCGATATTCGGCCCGGGCGGTCCAATTATCGGCGAAGGCGTATTCGACGCCGCCGCCGACGTCCCAGCCATATTCGTTGGCGCCGTAGTTTCTGTCGCTCGCATAGGCCGCGCCCAGAGAAATCGGGAACGAAATCGAATTGCGGATGTCGCCATAGGCGAAGCCGCCGATCGCGTAGACGAGGAGCCGATCGAAGGCCCAGCCGACGCGGGCGTCGATCGATCCAAACTGACGGATCGAGCTCGTCACCGTGTTGAGCGGGAAGGCGATGGTGTTTCCCGTGATGCCGGCGAAATTATACTCGGCCTGCAGGCCGACCACGAGCTGATTGAACTGAAGATTGTAGCCGAGGTTCAGGCCGCCGAAGGCGCCGGCCTCGTTGAAGCCGAAATTGGTGTCGTAGGGATAGCCGGTATAGGAATAGACGTCGAACCCGCTATGGCCCGCGCCGCCGCCGACCTGCAAGGTCACATAGGCGCCGGTCCAGGTGAAGACCGGCGGCGCCGGCAGGGGCGCTGCGAAGCGCGTGGGCAGGTCGGCGGCGAGCGCCGCGCTTCCGGCCGCGAGCCAAATTCCAGCCATGGCGCCGATGAGCCGCCGCGAGACTACCTGTTTCATGTTGCCTCTCCCCGTAATCGTTCGGATTTCTGTGTCGTGATTGCGTTATTTCCCCTTCAGCATTAGCACTGGGCTGCGGCCGGACAAGTCGAACTTCAGCAAAACGCCTCGGATTGGGCCTTCCGGACTTACTATTCCAGCGCATGTTGCATTTTTGCGCCAGATTGAGCTTGGTCCCGAGCGCCGCCGACCATGGTGGGGTCGCGATCCGACCGCGCGGAGCGCCCGCGCCTGTTTGGGCCCTTTTGGCCCCGGCGTCTGATTGTGCGCATGCGGCGAATGAATCATGCGTCGGCTGCTTGACTTGCGCTTGCGGCAATGCGAGTCGCACATCTGAAAAGCGACAATGTGGGATGGAATGGTCAAGGCTTTCATTTTCCCCGGGCAAGGGTCTCAGTCCGTCGGCATGGGCAAGGCGCTGGCGGACGAATTTCCGTCCGCGCGGGACGTTCTCGCCGAGGTGGACGAAGCGCTGAAGCAGAATCTGTCCGGGCTGATGTTCGACGGGCCGCAGGACGAGCTCACCCTGACGGCCAATGCGCAGCCGGCGTTGATGGCGGTCAGCCTCGCCGCCGTCAGGGTCCTCGAAGCCGAGGCCGGATTGAACCTCGCGCGGGACGCGGCCTTTGTCGCGGGCCATTCGCTCGGCGAATATTCCGCGCTCGCCGCGGCCGGCTCGTTTACGATCGCCGACGCCGCGCGACTTTTGCGTTTGCGCGGCGAGGCCATGCAGGCGGCGGCGCCCGTCGGCGCGGGCGCGATGGCGGCCTTGCTCGGACTTGAATGCGAAGCTGCGCGCGCGATCGCCGAAGAAGCCGCCAGGGACGCCGGCGCCGGCGAGGTTTGCGAGGTCGCCAATGATAATGGAGGCGGTCAAGTCGTCATTTCTGGAACCTCCGCCGCGGTCCATCGCGCGATCGAGATCGCCAAGGCGAAAGGCGCGCGCCGTTCGATTCTCCTGCCGGTCTCGGCGCCGTTTCATTGCGTTCTCATGCAGCCGGCCGCCGCCGCCATGGCCGCGGCCCTCGCCGCCGTCGCGATAAAGCCGCCTTGCGTTCCGCTCGTCGCCAATGTGCTCGCGGCCCCGGTGACCGACGCCGAGGAGATTCGCCGGCTGCTCGTGGCCCAGGTGACGGGGGCGGTGCGTTGGCGCGAAAGCCTGGCCTTCATGGCCGCCCATGAAGTCACTCTTTTCGTCGAATGCGGGGCCGGTAAGGTGCTGTCTGGCCTCGTCAAGCGCATCGCCGAGGCTGCGCGCGCGCTGCCGGTCGGCGTTCCCGCCGACATCGGCCTTTATAAAGCTGAGGCCTAAGCCGCATCCGCCGATCCCTCCTGGAGTCTCTTTGAATGTTCGACCTTACAGGCAAGACCGCCCTCGTCACCGGCGCGAGCGGCGGCCTCGGTCAGGCCATCGCGCGCGCCCTGCACGCGCGCGGCGCGATCGTCGGTCTTTCGGGCACCCGCCTCGACGCGCTCGAACAGCTTGCCGGGGAGCTCGCGGCGAATGTTCATGTTCTGCCTTGCGACCTCGCCGACAAGGCCGCCGTCGAAGCGCTCATTCCGGCGGCGGAGGCCGCTTTGGGCGGCGTCGACATTCTCGTCAACAACGCGGGGGTGACGCGGGACAATCTCTTCATGCGCATGAAGGATGACGAGTGGGACGCGGTCATCAATGTGAATTTGACCGCGATATTCCGGCTTTCGCGCGCCTGCCTCAAAGGAATGCTGCGCAAGCGTTACGGCCGGATCATCGGGATCAGCTCGGTCGTCGGCGTCACCGGCAATGCGGGGCAGGGCAATTATGCGGCCTCGAAGGCCGGCATGATCGGCATGTTCAAAAGCCTCGCCGCGGAAGTCGCGAGCCGCAATGTGACGGTGAATTGCGTCGCGCCGGGCTTTATCCAAAGCCCGATGACCGATGTCTTGAGCGAAAAGCAGAAAGCCGCGATCCTCGCCTCGGTGCCCATGGGACGGCTTGGAACTGGCGACGAGGTCGCCGCGGCGGTGGTTTATCTGGCGAGCGCGAACGCCGCATACGTAACCGGCCAGACCCTGCATGTGAATGGAGGAATGGCAATGATTTAAGGGAGTTATGGCGAAGTTGGCAGGCCTCTCCGAAGCTCTCGCCAACGCGATTGAAGTATGTTACGAACCGTCGTTGAGGCGTCAGGGCGTCAATCATAGCGGGGATGAAAGCGCCGAGGTTCTGGACTTCTCCCGTCGATCGCGACCATGTCGGACCCCTGGATCAGGATCTGGGTCGCATGCGTCGCAACGCTGCCCAACACCGCGCATCGATGTCGGCCAAAGTCGGCAAATTCAGTGAGGACGAGGATAAAACGACCATGAGCGATGTCGCCAACACAGACGAACCAACCAGTACGTACATAACA
>CAWESJ010000119.1:0-9513 GCA_963811015.1 uncultured Alphaproteobacteria bacterium
TGGACCTAAACCGCTAAGATCGAGTCGTAGAAATTTTTTCTCCTTGCACAGATATTCCTGCAAACTATTATATTGCCATCTATCAGAGTTATCTAATATAATTATACCTTTATTGGCCACGTACTCGGCGGCGAGAAAAAGACACAAATCCCTGGCCATCCCATCAACAACAATAACGTCAAAAAACTCCTTTTGAAACTCAGCCAATTTTGCGGCATAATTTGTGAATTCAATGTTGAGCAAACCTGCGTTTCTATTATGCTCGTGGTCGGCAGAGACTGGCAGCTCGAAGTTCATTGCCTCAAAGGACGATAAAAGGTCACGGATTGCTTGCTTTTGGCGATCAATGCCTTCTTGTACAAGATAAATTTCAAAATCTGGGTTGCGCTTTCGCAAGAGGTTGAACCAGTTTTCGTCATGTTCCACTGAAACAGTTTTTTCACACTTGCTGTTCCAGAAGACCGTCGAATAGCCGCTACCGTACTCAAACACCTTCCAATGTTTCTGAATGACGCTTTCCAGTAATATAATTGCGGGATAGGTGAACCAGGGTAATGCCTCTGCCGCTAAATTACTTGGATGGGGACGAAAGTAGCCGAGAGGCTCTAAATAGTTCTTCCGGATCTTAAAGGGTTTCCAATAATTCGCATGCAGGTTGACGGCGAATGGGAATTTTTTCAGAACGTCTCTCAGCATGCGCCGCCTCTTTGCAGTTTCCGGTTGTCGGATATCGGACTCGGGGATGTTACCCCAATATTAGCGTTCTCCCTGCACTGACAGTCCGTTTGAGAATGGACTTCAATAGGCGAGCCGGCGGAGGAAGAGGCTTGCGCGTGCAGCATGGATCATGGCTTTCAAAACGTCGCTGCGCATTTCGTAATCGCGCACGAGGCGTCGCCTGCACGTCATCCATCAGAAGGTTCGTTCGACCACCCAGCGCCTCTTTCTCGGCCCGCATTTGGGCGCTTTCGTCATCATTATGCTTCGACGCGTCGGCAGTTCAGGTCCACGACCCGCCTTAATCGAGCAGCGAATCTCCCGAACGAAAAGCAGATTTGGATTTATCCAGGAATGAAGGTGGTATCCCAAACCACTTAGATAGACGACAACTGGATGGCATGGCAGCGTTTTAACTCTAACGTTGTGAGTTCTCGACCAGAATTAGGCGCGGTGCATACTTCTCGAAATTGTTAGACTGGAGTATCTCCAGATCGTAACCCTCGGCATCGATCGAGAGAATTTCGAAATGCTGCTCTTTGAGGTGTTCATCGAGGATCGTCTCCAACCTTCGGAGCTTGACTTCAATTTTCTGCGGCGTAATTCCAGTTTTTTTTGTTGCAAGCTCCGCGGCCGCGGAGTCCATCGTGTTCCAAACTGACGGCGTACCGAATAGAAAAAACGACCCGGCGCCTTCCACCGTGGCAATCGCAACCTCAAGGTTTGTGTCCCGCGGTCGTACCTTGTCAAACAGTCGCATAGAGCCCGGGGTCGGGTCAATATTTATACCACGCCAGCCCTGTCGATAGAATGTGTAGGTGTTGGAGAACACAATTGGGCGAAAAGCTCCAACATCAACGACACAGCCGCCGCTCACAACAACTTTCCTATCGTGAGCGAGGCGATCGTAGAAGGATCGCAGATGCAGATCCTCGCCGAATTGTGAGTATCCGACGCGTCGACGGAAGCGCCCTGTAATTTTCTCCAGAGTTTTTGTCCCGGCCAGATACGTCTTAGCAAGTGATTTCATGACCTGCGTTGGCATTGCAGTTTTTTCTCCATTATTTACGCGCCATGTTGATATGTTAAAATGTGCATGGTCCTTGATTGTCCCTCGTCAGTTATTTGAGACGGGTAGCGGGCTTTGGGAATAGAGGCTCTGGCTCATCTGTGATTGAAGTTATGCGGCCGTCAGCTGATGCTGCAAGCGGCGATTGGCGATAGTGCGGCCGGCGAACGACGGTGACCTAATCGAGCCCGGAGGACGTCAGCGCCAGGTCGAGCGTGGCGATGTCGGCCTGCGCGTTCATGGCGGCGCGGAGTTGCCAGGCGACGATATACCGAGAGAAGTCGTCGAGCAGGGTTGCGAGATAGCAGCAGCCCCAGCCTGTGACCTTCAAATAAGTGAAGTCGGTCTGCCAGAGCTGGTTCAGCGCCGCGGTCTTGTCCTTGAACTCCTCCGCGGCCTTGATCACGGTATAGGCTGGGGTTGTGATGAGACCATGGGCCTTCAGTAGGCGATAGACCGAAGCTTCCGACACAAAATACTTTTTGTCGTCGGTGAAGCGCACCGCCAGTTCGCGCGGCCTGAGTTGGGGCTGATCAAGCGCCGGTTCGATGATTTGATCGCGGATGTCGTCTGGAATGCGTTTCCAGCCGCGCTCAGGCCGCGACCGCCCGTCACCCACCGCCTCCGGCCCGCCCGTCTTGTGGCTGGTCGCACCAGCGATAGAAGGTCGCCCTCGGGATTCTGAGCTTCTCCAGGTCCGTCGCCCCGGCAGATGTGGCGCCTCGACCAGCCGGATGATCTCGGCTCTTCTCGGATGCGGGGTATCTCATGCCTCCTCGCCCCAATCCGCAATCATGCCTTTTTTTGAGCAGGCGGTTCTCAAGTGTGAGATCGGCCACAACCTCCTTCAGCGCCTGCGCCTCGCGGCGAAGGTTGGAGGTCGCGGCGCGCGCCGTCTCGCCGGCGAGACGCTTCCTGCCAGCCTCCAGGAACTCTTTTGGCCAGCCGTAATACATTGAAGTAGCGACGTAGCGACGCCCTCGCGGCGGCGTAGTTCGGCGATGCTTTCCTCGCTGCGCAAACCCTCCAGCACGACGCGGAATCTTCTCCTCGGCCGACAAGCGCCGCCGCGTCGTGCGCTCCGAAGCGCTCGGGCGCTCCGGGCGGGAGGGCTCTCGACCAAGATCCATCGTAAGATTGATCTCGACGGCTATCTGCTCCAATTCCATCTGACCGGCGAAGAAGCGCGCGACAGCCGCGACATCGAAACCCCCTCCTCGACATCGCTCCCGAGGTCGATTAGAGAACTGCGGGCGCTGATAAGGGCTACGACGCCAAGAGCAATAGCAAAGAGGCCCGCCAGTGCGGCGTCTACCCAGTCAACCCCTGTCGCTCCTATGGGCGCGACATGCCGAAGCTCTTCGCCAAGCTCCTCTACAGGGCACGCGCGCGGATCGAGCAGATGAACGGAAAAATTAAACGGTTCAAACGCATAGCTCTACATTGTAAGAAGAGGACAAGGTTTACGCCTCCATTCTCGCTCTAGCCCGCAGTTTCATCTTGATCAAATGCGTCCAAACACCTAAAGTTCTCCGCGCCAAACTCCGATATAACGGTCTGTCACGCCGTCGCCAAAGTCTTTCAGCATTTCAACCGGCTCCCCCAACAAAAGCGCCAGATTCACGCGCCGGGCATTGCCGAATTGGATTTCGGCGTTTTTCGGCGTGTTCGGAAAGGTGGACGCCAGGAAGAAACGGCAGTTTTCACGCGCCCGAGCGATAGCCGCCCGCATGGGGTCATTTGGAAAATGGATAAAAAGGTCCTTGCAAAAAAAGGCGTCAGCTACGGGAAGTTGGCTTGTTAGAATGTCGCCAATCTCAAACGCGCGACGCAACCCGCCATAGCGGCTCTGGTTGCTGGCGACCAGCGCTTCGACGACATCCATGCCCAGATAAGTCATCTCTGGTGGAAAATCGACTAGACGCATCCAGTTGAAGTCGCCGCATGGAAGATCGACGAAAGACCGGATGTCTTCCCGCGTAAGCCAGCGCGCGAGTTCGCCTCGGAGCATCTCCGTGCCGGCGACAGTCGAGCCGGACCCGCTAACGCTTTCAGAATTTTTCCACATGTTTTGGCGGTGGATCTTCCGGAAAATATCTCGATGATCAAGGCCGCCGAACCTGATCCGCCAACGCGCTTCACGGAGCGTTTCAAAGACCGGATTAGGCAATAGTCGCTTTACAAATTCTTTAAGTTCAATCCCGAGTTGCATACTGATCCCTCGACCCACAAAATCAGAAATGGCTTAAGTCGCCTGCCCGAGAGATTATCAGAGTTAAATGTTAGCGGCGATTATGCAGCGTTTTGGCGGTAATAGAGCGGTAGACAGCGTTTTCGCATAATCTTTTGCGTTTCCTGTCGGACGCATAGGGTCATTTTCGGCAGGCACGCGAGAAGGCGAACTAGGTCATGATCTCAAAGAAGGGGATTGATCGGCATAGGGGGACGCCTCGCAGCGCCTCCCCTCCCACACCACCGGGCATACGGGTCCGTGCAACAGCGGTTCGATCGGATTAAGCTCCGGTCGGAACAATGTCGCGCCAGGCCAACTCCCCCTGCATGCTGATCGCGGCGGCCCGATGAAGGCCAAAGCTACAGCCTTGTTGCTGGCCGATCTCGGCGTCGCCAAATCGCATAGCACCCCCTACACGTCGAACGACAATCCTTTCTCGGAAAGCCATTTCAAAACCCTGAAATACCAACCTCAGTTTCCGCAGCGGTTCGGCTGCATCGAAGACGCGAAGACGTTCTGCCGCAGCTTCTTCGATTGGTATAATCGGGATCATCACCGCGAGTACCTTGATGAAACGCGCCAGCGCCGCAGCCTCGACGTCCGCCCCCACGATGACGCCTTCACCGGAAGAAAGCACGATTTCGATCCGGCCGCCACTCGCCAACGGCGTGGCCACAGCGGCTGGCGCGTTCTCCGTTGCGATCGCCACCGGCATGATCTCGACCGGCTCTTGCCGCCGAACCGATCCGGCTCGTCCAAGCCGGCGACGCCACGTGAAGAGGAGATTGGCGTTGACGCCGTGACGACGCGCCACCGCCGCCACGGATGCGTTCGGCTGGAAGCTCGCCGCCACGATCCGCCGTTTCTCGTCCGCCGACCAAATCCGGCGCGGTTGATCACCGCGAGGCGTATCGCCTGCTTTCACCAAATCCGACATCTGCGATAGCGCTCATTATCTCGTAAGTGGACACGATGGTAGGACCTCCCCCACAGACGTCCAGACGGCTCCCAGCGGAGGGATACAGAATATCAGCGACACACGTTACCGCCTCGCTTTCGGAGGTCTCGACGCGTTGCTGGAATTCCGCTTCATGTTAAAGAGAATTTAACGGCCCCGGGGCGGGGCGCGAGGCCGCCAATTGCATCTTGATCATCGTCTTTATCATCGCCTGCTGCACCATCGAGGCTGATGAGTTCGCCGAAGCAGCGCCAAGTGCTGGACGCAAGCCGGGTTGACGCCCTTCAACCTATCGAAGGAGCCAATTGAAACGCGGCGCAATCCGACCTAATTCATCCAGATAGGCAAATCCTCTAGGCGCCGCGAAGAAGTCCATTTCGTACCATTGGTGCGGTTAAGGCCGCCCCGGTCAGCACGAGCGCAGAACTAAACGCCAGGACCGTAAATGTTGCCAAAGTATCTAAATCAGCTGGAGATATCCAGCGGCACAATCCAGCTGTGACTGCTGCTGCAGCTAGTGGTATCGCCACATCGCTTCTGTACCAACGCCATTTGTCCTGAGGGATCAATCGTTTGTGCATATAATAGATCCCAAGCACAAGGCATCCTGCATTAAGCGATACCCAAAGCCAAGCGGCCCCAATGGCACCATACTTGGTAACAGCTATTACGATGCCGGGAACGAGAACGCAGACGGCGACGGCATTTAACTTAAATGTGAGCGATGTCCATCCATACGCGAGCTGCAAATAGGTTGGGATCGACATTAAGCAATTAAATAGATACCCAAGAGCAATAACGCTCATCAAAGGATACACCGCTTCGGTCAGGACGGGGTCTCTTGTCCAGAGCAAGAGCGACTTATCTCCGAAACTTATCAGGACGATGGCGGTTGAACCGGCGAGAACCGTGATCAGCTGGGCGGCCTGATGATAGGTAGACCCTAATGCGACCGGATCGCGTCGAGCAACCAGCTCGATGAATTGCGGGTAAAATGCCGCAAAGATCGGGGCAGTCACAACTTGTAATAGATTACTGGCAACTATCCATGCAAGACTGTAATAGCCAAAGGCTTTCAGAGATAGGAGCCGCGACAACAGAACTTTATCCGCTTGCGTTAACAAGAACGCCAAAAAAGTAATTCCCGTCATTCCCGCCGCAAACCGCCAGATGTTTAGAAGCGCCGAGTAGGAAAACTGGGCCGGTCTGAAAATCTTTGGAAGCGCGTCGTAAACTGTGTAGGCAAACGCCGAGACCGCAATCAGGGAGACTAATCCCTGCCATATAAAGAAAGCTTGAGTTGTTGGCGACACAAAAGTGAGCACCCCTACGCTGCCGACGCCGCGCAACGTGGATAGAATGACACTTACGATATTTTGAAGGACCTGATGCTGCAGCCCGATCATACAGCTAACATAGATATTTTCGACAAAACGCAAACTCACGACTAAACCCATAATAATAATGGCCTGGTGCACCGTTTCCTTTGGCAGAGTTTCCGCCCTAATCCAACTGGATGCAAACGATCCCGAAGCAGCCGCGATGCCAAGTGCCGCTAATACTGCAGTTGCGATCACAACAATTTCGATACTTCGCAGCAGATCTCGAACGTACTGCGCATCATGCCCTCCCCCCAGAAAGCAAGCCATTTCACGTCCCAGCGATGCTTTCATCCCCATATCGAGGAGACCCATCGACGCCTGCAGAACGGCGAAGATACCGATCAATCCATACGCCTCAACCCCGAGAAATTTGATGTAGAGAGGGACGAACGCAATCGCCATCAACGCCTGCCAACCCTGACCGAGATAGTTCGCGATGAGGTTTCGCTTCAGCAAGCCGTTAACACCCATTGACCTGCCCCCGTTTCAAATCCAGCCGCAGGTAGAGTCCGGCTATGATTTGCGCCGTCGTTCGATCCTGTGGCAAGAGGCCAGGGCGCTGAGCCCTCGCGTAGCGCAGCGGCCGGCCTCTCGGAATGAAATGCGCTATCTTGAAGCGCTTCGCTTTTCTGATGACGCGCGGTTTTGACACGCAGCGTCTTGTCAGGCAATTGGCTCCGAAAACAAAATGGTCGCATTGGATGACCTGCCTGGTTTCCGACAATGACGATCCTTCTTCGACACGCGATAACGCCCCTGAGCGCCGCGCCTTTCGCGGCGAGTCGCGCCGCCGCCAGTGCCGACTCCTCGATTCATGCAACTGCATAACGCCGCTCGAAGCAATTGCGTCTAGACAACCTATTTTCATCCGTCAAAACCAACCGCTTACCCTCATTCTAGGACCAAGCGCCTTGAGCACTCCGGTAGAAGCGACAAAAGCCGCCGAGATCGAGGGACTCCATTCGGCCACGCTACCGCCATCCGGGTGACTCGTCGCCCGAGCACCCGCCACCAACGATTCTTAAAGCCGATCCCGCCTCAGACGGCTGGTTCGACCCAGGAGCGGGCGAGCTTTACACGGATCCCGCCACCCATGATCTCAAGTAAGACTTCAACCCGACCAGCGTCGTCGAGTTGGTCAAGAATTCCCAACGCATGCGCGAAGGGGCCGGTTACAAGACGCACTTTTTGACCGCGCTCGAGATGCTCCGAGAACTGAAGCCTTCCCAACGCGTCGGCCGACCCAATCAATGCTTCGACGATCCCTTGTGGCGCTGGAACCGGCCGATCGTCCACCATAAACAGGGTCGCCACGCCTGTCGTGCTATTGACGTTGCGCCAGCGATCGCGTTCGAGATTTCAGCGCGACAAACAGATAACGCGGGAAAATCGGCGCGTTGACATTGCGCAACTTGCGCGCATGACGCACTGTTTTCATGGATTGCGGAAGGAACGAGCGAAATCCTTGCCGCTTAAGATGGCTTTCCGCAGTGGCTTCCCTGTGCGGCAATGTACGGGCAAGAAACCATCTTTCGCCGGAACAGAGGGCCAATTTCTCGACCTCGCCAATATCGACCGCCATCAGTCGCGCCAACGATATTTGGAGCCATTAATAACGCCTATGCGAGGATCGTCGCTAGCCGACCCGACCATATAGATCGCGCACGCCGAAAACAACAAACGACGCATTGTCTGCTTAAAGTTTGACGGCATGGATCCAACCGCAATCACGAACAGCCGCTTGCCTGTCGCTTCCAAGCGCGCACCATTTCGATGCGCGGCGCTTCGCAAATCGCCCGCACAAATTTCAGTTGGCCAACATTGGAGCAGCATCGCTCGCCTCAGGCTGGCAGGCGCCTGGTCGCCACTCGCACAAAATGGAACCCTGAGCATCACGAATACGCGCTCCATCTCGCCGTCGCAAACATTTACAATTGCGACGCCGAACCCATTCCCAAACATTCGTGGTCGCCTGCAACTTCGCCAAACGGCCAGCGACGTTACGGATCGGCACGCGTTACGAATACATTTGCCGCATCTGAACCTAACAGACCAATCCAACACAAGCCGGATGGTAGGTCAACGCCATCAGCAACTTCCGCGCCTTCCCATGACAATTCCTACCGTGCGCAGCAATATAGTAAGGTCCATCAGAAAGCGCCAATCGCGAACATAATTTGCGTCAAGCACGACCCGATCTTCATAACAAAGGTCGCTTCGGCCATTGACTTGCCAAGCACCTGTTATGCCCGGTCGAGCTGACAAATACGAAATTAACCGGACGCCATAGCGCGACATCTCCGATCGAACGATTGGACGTGGGCCAACCAAGCTCATGTCGCCCCGGAGTACGTTTAGGAGCTGCGGCAATTCATCAATGCTCCATGCTCTCATAAATCGCCCTAACGGCGTAATGCGTGGGTCGCTCCTCAACTTCTGATGCTTTTCCCATTCAGCCCGCGCAATCGGATCGACATCCAGCAATGCTTTGAGCACGCGGTCCGAGTCCGTCACCATGGTTCTAAATTTTAAGCAGCGAAATTGGCGCCCACCATAGCCGACACGCGTATGGTAATAGAACACAGGGCTCCCATCCCTTAGTTTCGCCAATAGCCCAACAATACAGAATAAGGGTAGCGAAAATGCAAGGATTACTAGCGCCAGGGATACGTCAAATATCCTTTTTACGACCCCACCTAGCGGATATTCTGTAGCCTGAAAATGCCGTTGCCGCGCAACATTGAGTTCCCCGTGAGCCATAGCGCACTCCAACTCGAAATTTAATGCAATAATAAATTGATAAATATCGTATGAGCGTTATCGTTAAATGTCAATACAATGCAGCGCGACGCGTCGTCACGCTTGCTTCAAGGAATGTAATCAGTCGGTTGGAACGTATAAGCCGTGCCGTACTTAGCTCCGCTTTAGCTACCCAGAACCAGAAACATAACGTAAGCGAGACAATACGGCGTTGATGCATAGATAGACCTTGGATCTGAGACCTTATCGCTCCGTAACCAGATGCGGACTGCGACGAGCTTCAACGCTGCCAGGTAGTTTTTCGTGAATTTGTCCCAGCGGGTGGCGATGCTGCGGAGGGAGCGCGAAGGCGCCGGGTGGCAGGCGTGCAGGCGAGGATCGGCGCGTAACGCCA
>CAWESJ010000120.1:0-6394 GCA_963811015.1 uncultured Alphaproteobacteria bacterium
CGAAAAATTTGCGCGAAAACATGGAGGCCCTTAACGATTCGCTTCCCGATTGGTGATGACCCAATAGAGCCTACAATGGGGCGATTTAATGATCCCTTAAATCGTCATCCCGCCAATCGCCCAGTCCGGCTTGCACCAAGGCCAAAGCCGCGATGGCCGCGGTGTCGGCGCGCAGAATCCGCGGCCCGAGCGACAGCCGCAGACTCTGCGGCATGGACAGCAGCATGTCGCGCTCGGCGGAATCGAAGCCGCCTTCGGGACCGATCAAGACCGCGAGCCGGCGGGGTTCGCCGGCGCCGGCCGCGGGGCGCAAAGCGTCGATAGGGTTTCGCGCCGGCGCGTCTTCGTCGCAGAAGACGAGAACGCGGTCCTTTTCCCATCCGCCGAGCAAAGACTCAAGCCGCACGGCCGGGGCGATCTCGGCGATGGCGAGAATGCCGCATTGCTCGGCCGCCTCGATGGCGTTCGCCCGCATGCGATCGAAATTGATCCGCTCCGTCTGGGTGCGGCGGGTCAGCACAGGCCGGAGCAGGCCGGCCCCCATTTCGACCGCTTTCTGAACCATATAGTCCAGCCGCGCATGTTTGAGCGGCGCGAACAGATAGTGCAGATCGAAGCGAGGCGGCTGCGGGCGCGTCATTTCCTTCGCGACAAGCGCGACGGTTTTGCGGCCAGGGGCTGAGACGGCCGCGCGCCATTCGCCGTCGCGGCCGTTGAAGGCCAGGATCTCGGCGCGGTCCGGCAGGCGCAAGACATTGCGAATGTAATTCGCCTGTCCGGCGTCGAGAGCGATCTCGGCGCCCTCCGCAAGGGGCGCATCGACATAGAGCCGGCGGGTGGTGAAATCATAGCGGGACATGCAATTAACTGAATCGATCGTTCGCGGAGAGATTCAACCCGCGCAGGCGAGACATGTTAGCAGTCACAGTGTCAATTCTCTCGAAGCTCGAAAAGGGTTTTCGTAATTTGTCAGTTTGGACTGTCTAGCTGGCCAATCGGCGTAGCCGGGCGTTTTGGGAGCGCGATCAAACGATGCCGAATATGTTTAGCATCCTCTCATGCTGCAGCACGCTTGCCATGACCATGACGCCTTTGAGCGCGGCCGTCGCCCAAAGCCAGATGGAGTTGAATGACGAGGCAGGGAGCGACTTTGAGAAATCCGACAGGAACCTGAACGAGATCTATCGAAAATTAATGGCCAAGATTTCGCCCGATGGACAGGCTCGGCTCCGCAATCTCGAAAAGGTGTGGATTCAGTTCAGGGACCAGGAATGCGCCTTTGAAACACTGGGAACGGCGGACGGATCGATCCACCCGATGGTTTCGCTCATTTGCAAAACGCGCCTCACCGACCAGCGGATCAAGGATCTCGACGCGCAATTGAATTGTGAAGAGGGGGACTTTTCTTGCGGCGGCCAATGAAGACGCCAGGGTCGTCCAACGCTGCGGGGCGCTCCACCGCGTCCCGCCCGACATTTGACGGAATAGAATGGATAATGAACCGTCCCGCGCGTCATGTTATTATATGGTTTCTCGCGAAAAGGGAGACGCCCTTGCCTCCCTATGTGCGTCTTTGCTATGAAAGCCAAGATAGGGCGTTGAAAAAACTTGTGAAGGGCTCGGATCATGACGGCGCATAAGCCTATGCAGGCCGCGCGCATTGCCGCATTTCTGAGTGCGGTTGCGATCGCGAATCTGGTCAGCGGGCCGGCGTTCGCCGGCGACTGCAACGAGGATATCGGCAATCTCACCAAGAAGCGCCAAGCCATTATGGATCAGCTCAATCATATGGCGAAAGGCGGCAAGAGCCAGCTTGACCCGATCGCCGCTTGCCCGAAATTGCGCGCGCTCGTCGCGGCCGAGCATGAGCTCGTCGCCTATTTGACCAAGAACAAGGAATGGTGCGCGATTCCGGATCAGGCCTTGGAGAATATAACCACGAACACCGCCAAATCCGGCGGCGTCGCCAATCAGGCCTGCGCGGCCGCCGCGCAAATGAAAAAGGCGCAAGAGCAGCAAGCGACCGGCGGACTCAATGCGCCGCCAGGGCAGAAACTCCCCACCGGGCCTTTGTGACGCGGGTTTGGATCCAGCCGATCGGGACGCGCGCGCCGCAGCGGGAACAAGATGCGCCAAGGCAATGACGGCGATCTTTTAGGCCGCGCTCCATCGGATCGCGCCGCCTCGGATCAGGCCCTTGCGCTGCCCAATTCCGTGGCGGGCCAGATCGCCTTTCGCCTCGCGCCGAGAAGCTGGCGGCCCTATCTTCAGCTGGCGCGGATCGATCGCCCCATCGGCTGGTGGCTTTTGCTTTTGCCCTGCTGGTGGTCGAGCGTGCTGGCGAGCGTCAGCCAGGGCTTGCCGCCGCATGGCCGCGATCTCCTCCTTTTTTTGGTCGGAGCCATAGCCATGCGCGGCGCCGGCTCGACCTATAATGATCTCGTCGATCGCGAGATCGACGCCAAGGTGGAGCGGACGCGGGGGCGGCCCCTTCCGTCCGGCCGGGTCAGCGTCAACGCCGCGAAAATATTTCTCGCCGCGCAATGCCTTATCGGCCTCGCCGTGCTTTTGAGCTTCAACAATTTCGCGATCGCGCTCGGATTTTCCTCGCTTGTTTTTGTCGCGATCTATCCGTTCATGAAGCGTTTCACGTCCTGGCCGCAGGCCGTCCTCGGCGCGGCCTTCGCCTGGGGCGGATTAATGGGCTGGGCCGCGGCCTTCGGGTCCCTGGCGCTCGCGCCCGTCTTGCTCTATTTCGGCGCGATTTTCTGGACCATTGGCTATGACACGATCTACGCGCTGCAGGACATTGAGGATGATCTGCTGGCGGGCATCGGTTCGACCGCGCGTTTTTCGGCGCCAAGGTCCGCGCCGGCGTCGGATTGTTTTACGCTTTGGCTGTCATAAGCATCGAAGCAAGCCTTCTCGCCGCTGGCGCGGGCTGGCTGGCGCAAATTGGGCTGGCCGGCTTCGCCTTGCATCTCGCCTGGCAGGCGATGCGGCTCGACCCGGACGACAGGGCGGGCGCGCTGCCGTTGTTTCGGTCAAATCGCGACGCGGGGCTCATTCTTTTCGCCGGCCTTTGCGCGCAAATCCTCGCCGCCTCAATGCGATGACCGCCCCCGCCGCCCGCCGGACCGCAAACTCTAGATAAAATTCTCGAAGGAGATTGGCGTATAGCCGGCGCGCTCCATTTCGATCACGAAGGCGACGCTGCGGGCGATCATGCGGTCGCGCTGGGTCATTCCGACAAATACGGCCTTGGGAGAAGCCGGGACGATTTCGGCGATTTCCGCGCCTTTCGCGACGGCCGCGCCGTCTCGCGCGAGGCCGCGCAGCCGGCCCGACGCCGAAGCCATGACCGCGGTCGTGCCGATAAAGCCCAAAATCTGGCCCGCCTCGATTGGTTCGCCGAGCAGCTTCGAGCCGTGGAAGAGCCCGGGCGCCGGCGCGAGCACCATGGCGCCGTCGGTAAAAGGCGCGTCCTTGGGGCCGTGATCGGGAGCGGCGCCGGCGCGAAACACCGCGCCCGGGTCGCGCCCGCCGCTGTCGATGACGATGTCGCAGGTTGCGCCGGCGACGAAGCCGGCCCCGATCCCGATCGTGAGATCGCTGAGATCGCTGAGCCTTTGTCGCGCCTTTTCGGTTTTCGGGCGGGCGTCGACGAGGACATCCCAAGGCCAGCGCGTGGTGACGTCGTCAAACGGATGCCAAAGGACCGGAATATAGGTTCCGCTGCGAAGGCCGGCGAGGAAATCCTTGGTCTTATCTGCGCGGCGCGCTTCAACCCCCTCGAAAGTGCAGGCGCCGTCTGACCAGGCGTCGGCGAAAGCCATGCGGCGGCGGATCGTGGTCGGCGGCGTCGGCTGGTGGATCGCGACCGCGTGGCCGGCAAGATGGAGCTTCCGAGCGACCGCCGAGGCGAGCTCGTCGATTCCGAATACAAGGACGGAGGTTTCTTCGGTCACGGGAAGGCGGGCCTCGGATTGGACAAACCCAGAGAATGTGTCAGCTTGGCGGCGCGATGGCAAGCCCCGCCGAGGCGGGGAATGGGGTATGAAATTCCGCTCGGCGCCAATTGCGGTCATTCTCCCGCTCGCGCGTGAACGACGGCTTGCGCAACAACGCGGTCTTTCCAGCAATGTGCATAAATCAAGCAGAGCGTGTGAAAACTCACGTTTTGTCGAAAAACTGGCTCGCTCAGCACGACTTTGAGCGATTGCCTCCTTCCGATCGCTCAAAACGGGCCAAGATTCTTCGGAATTTGGATTGGCTGGATTGACGATCGAGTTTTCACACAGTCTGCAAGCCTTTTGGATGGAACCCAAATCGCTGCGACCGCGGCAATGATGAAATGCTTTTGCCGAGCAAGCGGCAGGTGCATAATGGCGGCAAGCCGGAGGCATGCTCGCGAAAGCAGCCCAGATGAAGAATTCAGCCAGTAGTGTTTCATGAGCGCGGATGCACAATTTAAGCAGTTTGTCGAACGACAGCGCCGGCCTCTTCCTGTCGATAATGCCATTGACTGGAACAAAGAGCGCGACGACTGGCTTGCCTATTTACAACTTCTCTACAAGAATATTGCCGAATATCTTGATGAATACATCAAAGACGGAGCAATTGAGCTCCGCGAGTCGGACATTGAGTTGAACGAAGAGAATATCGGTGTTTACACAGCGAAGCGCTTGGCCATCGTTATTGGGGCGCAAGAGATCCTTTTAACACCGATTGGCACGCTTCTGATTGGATCGAAAGGCCGCGTTGATGTTAAGGGCAGCGCGGGTGACTCTCGCCTTGTCTTGATCAACAAGAAAATAACTAACCCAAGGCAGATGGTCCAAGTGAGGGTGACGACTATACCGCCTGGAGGCAGCCCGCCTCCACCTCCCCCCGCAGAGTTGCCGTTGCCGGAGACGATCGAATGGGCCTGGAAGATCGTCAGCAGGCCCCCGGCCATGCAGTTTACCCAGTTGACTAAAGACACTCTTCTTGAAATGCTCATGGAAGTGAGTAATGGCTAGAAGGGTTTCGTTTTCGGGTGAAAACATAAGTCTTTCCGATGCCGCTCTACATCATAACGATACAGACGGTGCGCTCACGCTGTTCTTTTCAGCGGCGTCGCCGTCGTACAGACAGCGCTTCGCAGGATATATGCTCCAAGAGGTTCGCGAGGAGTTGGACGACCGGCTTGCCGAACTTGATCGCAACACGACTATGAGCTTGCTCGCGGCCGTCGAGGCGGCGTTCCGCATCGACTATCTGCAAAGGTGTTACCAGAAGAAGAAGGATGATGTGTCGCGCCAATTCTTAGAAATTTACAAGGAAAAGGAAACACGCGCTTCGCTTGAAGATGATATTTTTGAAGTCTGGAAGAATAACACGACCGGAAGCACGAAGTTGATTGGTGACTTGCGCGGCGCGTTCAAGTTTCGGCACTGGATGGCGCACGGCAGATATTGGACGCCAAAGCTCGGCCAAAAATATGATTATCTTTCTGTGTATCCGCTCGCCATGCAGGCGTTGAGCAGCTTCCCGCTTATGGCCCTTTGAATTCGGCCGGCTGCGGTATCTACCTGCAATCAGAGAAAATGCGAGTCCCCTGTTGCGGCGCTTCGATTAGCAAGCAAGCCTGCTTGTGGCGTTACCCAAATTATATCAGTGACTTACAGCGTGCATAAATCAGGGCAAATATCGCCTTCTCCACCCGTCGCGGCGCAGGGGCGGCTCGCTTCAGGCTATCGGCTCTTCAGCGCGGGCGGGCGGCGCGCCGCACTTTTCCCTTCGCGGCCTCGAACGCGCCTTTGACGAGCTCGCAATAGAGCAGGCGCTCGGGATCGACCGGCCCGATGAACGCGATCTCGCCTTTCGGCGCGGGCGCGAAGCCCAGGCGGCCATAATAGGATTCGTCTCCGACGAGCAGCACCAGGGCGTGGCCCCCAGCCCGCGCGGCCTCGAGCGATTTCATGACCAGCGCCTCGCCAATGCCGCCCGAGCGAAACGCCGGATCAACCGTCAGCGGCCCGAGCAGCAGCGCCGGCTGATCGCCGCAGCGTATCGGCGTCATGCGGTTTGCGCCGACGAGCAAAGTGCCGACCCTTGCGACAAAAGACAAGGCGTAGTCCGGCTCGACGCCTTCGCGCAGGCGATAGGCCGAGCGGGCGAAGCGGCCGGGCCCGAAGGCGCGTTCGTCGAGCTTTTCAATCGCTGCGAGATCGGCTGGAGTTTGGGGACTGAGAACGAGAGAAAGATCCGCCATAGGCCTTTGCGCGTTTTCGGACGAAGCGGGACTCGCTTAGACCATGACTCCGGAAAGCGCCAACTGGCGTCGCGCGGCGTCATGTCGCCGCCAAGGAAATATGCGTAAAACAAAAAGATAGAATTGTTTTGCGAGTTC
>CAWESJ010000121.1:0-4009 GCA_963811015.1 uncultured Alphaproteobacteria bacterium
GATGGCTATGGAACGCTGGACGTTCTCCAGCGGCTGCGGGAGGCGGCGGGTAGCCCGGGTCGGTGACCGTCAAGCCTCGCTGGTCGATGGAGCCGTTTGAATATCTGCAGCGGTCGAGAGCAAAGATTAGCACATGATTTCTGCACACGATAAACAGCTGATATTGTTTGCTTGGATAAGCCGTGCATAATTCTTAATTTTTGCACATAGGCGGAAGACTGCTCCATGTCACAAGGCGACATTCAAGCTAGCCCCGCCTCCCCGCTCCGCCATCCCCCTTTCGTCTCGGCGCAGAAAGCGTCGTAGCGGCCAGCCGCGATCGCGACCCGCGCGTCCTCCATCAGCGCCTCGTAATAGGCGAGATTGATTTCGGTCAGCAGCATCATGCCGAGAATCTCGCCGCATTTGACGAGATGGTGTAGATAGGCGCGCGAGTAGATTCGCGCGGCGGCGCATGGAGACAACGGATCGACCGGCGCCGGATCGGCGGCATGGCGCGCATTGCGCAAATTGAGCCGGCCGAGCCTTGTGTAGGCGAGGCCATGGCGTCCGGCCCTTGTCGGCATGACGCAATCGAACATATCAATTCCGCGCCGCACGGCCTCAAGGAGATCGTCCGGCGCGCCGACGCCCATGAGATAGCGCGGCTTATCGCGCGGCAGCAAAGGCTGCGCGCATTCGATCATGGCGAGCATGACCTCCTGCGGCTCGCCGACCGCGAGGCCGCCCAACGCATAGCCATCGAACTCCATCTCGACGAGGACCGTGGCGCTTTCGCGCCGCAGAGCTTCGCTTGCGCCGCCCTGGACGATGCCAAACAGAGCCCGCCCCGGCCGCTGCGCGAAGCCCGCCTTGGAGCGCTCCGCCCAGCGCAGCGACAAGAGCATGGCGCGCCGCGCCTCCTCCTCCGCGCAAGGCAGCCTGACGCATTCATCGAATTGCATCTGGATGTCGGCGCCGAGCAGATCTTGAATCTGCATCGACCGTTCAGGGGTCAGAAGATGGCGCGCGCCGTCGATATGGGATTGGAAGGTCACGCCATTTTCGTCGAGCTTCCGGAGCTTGGCGAGCGACATGACCTGGAAGCCGCCGGAATCGGTCAGGATCGGCCAGGGCCAATTCATGAATTCATGCAGGCCGCCAAGCTCGGCGATGCGCTCGGCGCCGGGGCGCAGCATCAGATGATATGTATTGGCGAGGACGATATCGGCGCCGAGCGCCTTCACGGCTTCGGGACGCATGGCCTTGACGGTCGCCGCCGTCCCGACCGGCATGAAGGCCGGCGTCCGAATTTTTCCGCGCCCTGTCGTGATGGCGCCAGTGCGGGCCTCGGCGTCTTGATGCGCAACGTCGAAATGAAAAGTCCCGCTCACGCCGGCGCCCTCGGCGAAGCGGGAAACAAAAGGCAGGCGTCGCCATAGCTGTAGAAACGATAACCGGACTCGATGGCATACCTATAGGCCGCCTGCATGGTCTCGAGGCCGGAAAAAGCCGCGACAAGCATGAAAAGCGTCGAGCGCGGCAGGTGGAAATTGGTCAGCAGCGCATCGACGGCCTTGAACGCATGGCCCGGCGCGATGAAGATCGACGTATCGCCGGAAAACGCTCGCATCGCGCCATCCGGCGCGGCGGCGGATTCGAGAAGGCGCAAGCTCGTCGTCCCGGCGGCGATGACGCGCCCTCCAGCCGCCCGCGCGCGGTTCAAGGCGTCGGCCGCAGCCTCCGTCACCTCACCCCATTCGGCGTGCATTTTATGGTCTTGCGTATCCTCGACCTTGATTGGCAGGAAGGTGCCCGCGCCCACATGAAGCGTGAGTTTCTGGATCGAGACGCCCCGCGCGGCGACGGCTTCAACAAGGCGCGGCGTAAAATGGAGGCTCGCCGTGGGCGCCGCGACCGCGCCAGGATGTAGCGCAAACAGGGTCTGATAGTCGCGCGCGTCTTGCGAATCGGTCGGGCGCTTGGCGGAAATATAGGGCGGCAAAGGCATGCGTCCGATCCGCTCGAGCGCCTTGTCGAGCTCGGCGCCGGCGCATGCGAAAGCGAGCGCGATTTCGCCGTCTTCGCCTTTGTCCACGACTTCCGCCTCCAGACTCTCCGCGTCGTCGGGGTCTCCGGGCGCGCGGAAGCGAATGACGTCGCCGCGCTTCAACCTCTTGGCGGGTCGGGCGAAGGCGCGCCAATGCGCAGCCCCTTCGCGCTTGTGCAGGGTCGCCTCGATCCAGGCGCCGGAATAGCCCCTGGCGCGAAATCCTTCGAGCCTCGCCGGGATGACCCGCGTGTCATTGACGACAAGCACATCGCCCGGCCTGAAGAGATCGGGCAGGTCCAGGATCATGCGATCCTCAAACGGCGGCGCGCCATTGGGGCGAACCACAAGAAGCCGCGCCGCGTCGCGCGGCTCGGCGGGGCGCAGCGCTATCCGATCGGGCGGAAGATCAAAATCAAAAAGCGCGACGCGCATGGGACTGTCATAGCCTGCGCGAGGCGCGCCGCAGGCAAGGAAAGCGTCCTTGCTTTTGCGTTTCGCTCATCATGGACCAGCTTACGCTAGCCGGAAAAAGCTCGGGCCTGGGCGCGATCGACGCGAGGCCAGCTCAGCTCAAAGTCGCGCTGATGATTTTGTCGGGGTCGCGCACCGGCTCGCCGCGCTTGATCTTGTCGACATTCTCCATTCCCGACGTCACCTTGCCCCAGACCGTATATTGGCGATCGAGGAAGCGGGCGTCGTCGAAACAGATGAAAAATTGCGAATTTGCGGAATTCGGGTCCTGCGACCGCGCCATGGAGCAGATTCCGCGCACATGCGGCTCGGCGTTGAACTCGGCCTTGAGATTGGGATATTTCGATCCGCCCGTGCCGGTTCCATTGGGACAGCCGGTCTGGGCCATGAACCCTTCGATGACGCGGTGGAAGACGATGCCGTCATAGAATTTCTCGGCCACGAGTTTCTTGATGTGTTCGACATGGCCGGGCGCGAGATCCGGCCGCAGCTCGATCACCACTGGGCCTTGCGTCGTCTCCAACGTGAGCGTGTTACCGGCCTCAGCCATTCGGAACTCCTGCGTGATTGATATTATTTTCGCCCGACGCAATAGCCCATGCGCGCGCGCAGGTAAACCGCAGGACGGATCGGCCGGCGGAATCGGGCGGCGACCATGATTTCGGGCCGACCCCGACCAAGCGGTCGGCCCCTGGGTGCAGGCCTGCACCTATTTGGCTTTGCCCGAACCGGCGTCCGCGGCGATCTGGAGCTTCACGATCTTGTCGGGATTTGTGACGGCGCCATTGTTCTCCTTCGAGCCCTTCTTGATCTTGTCGACGACGTCCATCCCCGAGACCACTTGGCCGACGACCGTATATTTCCCGTTGAGGAAGGAGGCGTCGCCAAAGCAGATGAAAAACTGCGAATTGGCCGAGTCCGGGTCCTGCGAGCGGGCCATCCCGACGGTGCCGCGCTTGAAGGGCTCGGCGGAAAATTCAGCCGGAATATTGGGCAGATCGGACTTGCCCATCCCTGTGCCTGTCGGATCGCCGGTCTGCGCCATGAAGCCCTCGATGACGCGGTGGAAGACGAGCCCATTGTAGAAGCCGCGCTTGGTCAGGGCCTCGATTTGCGCGACATGTTTTGGCGCGAGGTCCGGCCGCAGCAAGATCGTCACCCGGCCGTCCTTGGTGTCGAGATAAAGCGTGTTCTGCGGATCCTGCGCGGGCGCGGCGGCGAGGCCGGACAACATGGCGAGCGCCAGTCCCAGGCCCAAAATCATGCGTTGAAGCGTCATTCGAGTTCAATCCTCCCTTGTCGATCGGCGATGCTTTTTACTAAACCCGCATCCTATTTCGCCGCCCGCCGCTTGGCCTCGAGCGCGCGCGCGACGGCGTCAGGCACGAAATAGGAGGCGTCGCCGCCCAGTCCCGCGATTTGGCGCACCAATGTCGCCGTAATGTGACGAACCGCCGGGAGAGGCGGCGAAAAACACGGTCCTGACCTCCGGCGCCATGGCCCTGA
>CAWESJ010000122.1:0-8256 GCA_963811015.1 uncultured Alphaproteobacteria bacterium
AGATCAACACCGGCGCAAGAAGGATGCCGCCGACAACCACCAATGCGAGCGGACGCTGCACCTGCGAGCCGATGCCGGTCGACACCGCCGCGGGCAACAGGCCGACGCAGGCCGCGACGCAGGTCATCACGACCGGGCGCATGCGCGTCACGCCGGTCTGAATGATAGCGACGTGACGCTCGACGCCCAGGTGAGTGATGCGCAGGAAGAACGATAGAAGGATCACGCCTTCCATAACGGAAATGCCAAACAGAGCGACAAAGCCGATCGCCGCGGAAACGCTGAACGGCGTTCCAGTCAACACCAATGTGAATATGCCGCCGACCATCGCCATAGGAATGACGCTCGCGGCGAGCAACGTGTTGCGCACGGTGCCGAACATGCCATAGAGCAGCATAAGGATCAGGGCCATGCTTATTGGCACCAGCACTTTGAGGCGCGCGATGGCGTCCTGGAGATTTTCGATCTCGCCGACCCATTCGAGCCGCGTGCCCGCCGGCAGAACCACCGACTCCGCGACCTTTTTCTGGGCCTCCAGAATTGCGCTGCCGACATCGCGTCCGCGCACGCTGAACTTGATCGGCACATAGCGCTGCTGCTGCTCGCGATAGATAAACGCGGGGCCCGAAGTCAGCTTGACGGTCGCGACCTCGCTGAGCGGCACTTGAATCTGGCCGTTCGGCCCTTGGGCGCCGATGGTGATGTTGCGAATAGCGTCGAGATCCTGCCGATAGCGCGGAGCAAGACGCACCATGATCGGAAAATGGCGGTCGCTTCCTTCTTCGTAGAGGTCGCCGGGAGATTGCCCGCCGATCGCCGCCTGAACCACAGCATTGACGTCGCCGGGCATAAGTCCGTAGCGCGCCGCCTTGCGGCGATCGACGTCGATCGTCACGGTCGGCTGGCCAAGCGTCGTCAGAACGGCGAGATCGGTTATGCCCTTGACCGTCTTCAAGACGTCCTTGATCTTGTCCGCCGTGGCCTCCAGCTGCTTCAGGTCCGACCCGAACACTTTGATGGAATTCTCGCCTTTCACGCCAGACGCCGCTTCCTCGACATTGTCCTGAATATTCTGCGACGCGTTGAAGTCGATGCCCGGAAATTTCGCCTGCAGCTTGTCGACGACGTCCTTCGTAAACTCCTCCTTGGTCAAACCCCTTGGCCATTCCGACGGCGGCTTCAGCGGCACGTAGAATTCCGCATTGTAGAATCCCGCGGTATCCGTGCCGTCATCCGGGCGTCCATGCTGCGACACCACGGTGACGACTTCGGGATACGTCAGCATCAAGGCCCGCATCTGATTGACATAGCCATTGCCTTCCTCGAGCGAAATGGAAATCGGCATGGTCGCGCGGATCCACAAATTGCCCTCTTCGAGCTTGGGCAGAAACTCGAGCTGCAGCGAGCGCCCGGCCAGCACGCTCAACAGAATCAGGAACACCGCGGAGCCGACAGTGAGCACGCGATTTTGGACCGCGAAATGAAGCGCCGGAGAATAGATCGCATGGATCGCCCGCACGACGAACGTATCCTTTTCGCTGAGATCTTCCGGCAACAGAAGAGCGCTGAGCGCCGGAGAGACCGTGAACGTGCAAATAACGGCGCCAAGCAAAGCGTAGGCGTAGGTCTTCGCCATCGGCGAAAAAATGTGGCCCTCGATTCCGCCGAGCCCGAACAAGGGCACGAAGGCGGCGAGGATAATGGCGGTTGAGAAGAAAATCGAGATCGCGACCTCGACGCCGGCGGCGTGTATGATCGCCATCCGGAACGGCAGCCCCGGGAGCGTGTCGCGAATCCGATCTATTTCCCATCCATGCGCGGCATGGGGATCGCGCGAGCCATGCCGCCATTCGACCAGATGGCGGAAAATATTCTCGACCATGATCACCGAGCCGTCCACGATGAGGCCGAAGTCGACGGCGCCGACGGATAAAAGATTGGCCAACTCCCCGCGCACCGTCATGACGATCAGCGCGAAGGACAAGGCGAAAGGGATGGTCGTCGCGACCACGATGGCGCTGCGCAGATTGCCCAGGAAGAGCCACTGCACCACGAAAATGAGGATGATCCCAAACGCCACATTATGCAGAACCGTGTGCGTCGTCACATTGATCAAGTCGGTTCTGTCGTAGTAGGCGACAAGACGAACGCCGGGCGGAAGGATCTCCGCGTTCATCTTCGCGACGGCGGCCTCGATGCGCTTCAACGTCGGCAAGGTCTCGGAGCCGCGCCGCATCAGCACGATGCCCTGGACGACGTCGTCCTCGGCGTCCTGGCCGGCGATTCCGAGCCTCGGGACATGCCCGACGCTCACCGCCGCGACGTCGCCGATCAGCACCGGAACATTGTTATTCTGGGCGATGACGGTGTTTGCGATGTCGCTCATCGAGCGGATCAACCCGACGCCCCGCACGACCGCCGCCTGCGGACCGACATTGAGCGTCTGGCCGCCGACATTGATGTTGCTGTTGCTCAGCGCTTGCAGCACTTGCGCCAGCGTCAAATTATAGGCTTGCAGCTTGGCGAGGTCGATCGTGACGTCATAGGTCTTGGTCCGGCCGCCCCAGCCGGTAACGTCGACGACTCCGGGCACGGCCCTGAATCGACGGTCGACGACCCAGTCCTGCAGGGTCTTCAGATCGGTCAGGCTGAATCCGGGCGGCCCTTTCAAGCGGTAGCGATAGACTTCGCCGGTGGGACTTTCGGGCGAGATCCCCGGCGTGATATTGCCGGGAAGAGGCGAAAGCTGAGACAGGTGATTTAGCACTTTTTGCTCGGCTTCGTCATAAGTGTAGTCATAGGTGAATTGCACCTTGACGTCGGACAAGCCGAACAAGGAACTCGTTCGCACCGCAGCGACATGCGGGATGCTGGCGAGCGCGATTTCAATGGGAATAGTGACGTAGCGCTCGATCTCCTCGGCCGACTGGCCGGGCCATTGCGTCACCACATCGACCAGCGGCGGCACAGGATCAGGATAGGCCTCGATATTCAGATTGGCGAAGCTGATGGCGCCGGCGATAAGAACGCAAATAAGCATCACGACGACTAGGATGCGGCGTCTCAAAGCTAAGGCGATCAATCTGTTCATGTCGGTCTCTTGTCCGCATTCCCTCGTTCGGCCGCGCCGGCGGTTTCAGCCTCGTCAACCGCTTTCGGCGGCGCGATCAATGAAAATGCTGCCCTGGGTGACGACCTCATCGCCGACGGAGAGGCCGGAGAGGACCTCCACATTCGATCCATTTGTGATCCCCGTGCGGATTTCACGCGAGGTGAGCCTGTGGTCCTTGTCGGCGACCCAGACCCGTTCGACGTCGCCCTCGAAAAGAATGGCTTGGGCGGGAACCGCGAGACCCTTGCGGCCGGCGCCGGTCGCGATGCGGAAATCCGCCCACATCTCCGGCTTCAGCAAGCCTTCGTCGTTCGGCGCCTCGGCCCTGATCGGCAACCGATGCGTGTTGGCGTCGACCATTGGCGCGACGAAAGTGATCTTGGCCTTGAAGATTTTATCGGGATAGGCGGTCACGCGGATCTCGACCGCCTGCCCCACGCGCACATAGGGCGCGTCCGTCTCCCGCACATTGGCGACGAGCCAGACGGTCGAGAGATCGCCAATCAACATGATCGGATCTGTCGCGCCCTGGCTGATATACTGCCCGACGCCGAGCTTGCGCATGAGAACCTGGCCGCCGATCGGCGAAAGCACATTCAGTTCCGGCGTGATCTGCGTCAGCGCCGCCTCGGTCTCTCCGGATTGGATGCGGATGATGCGCAGTTGGTCGGTTGCGGCGGCGAGCCCGATCTCGGCGGATTTGAGGTCATTTTGCGCCGCCGCCAAATCCGCCTGGGCCTGCTGCCAGTCCTTCAAGGCGGCGCCCTTCGCGAGATAGAGCTGGTGAGCGCGATCCTCGGCGGCCTTGGTCAAGACGAGTTGCGATTGCGCCTTGGCCAAGGTCGCCTTGCCGACGACGAAATTATTTATCGCCTGGACAAGATCGGGCAAATCCAGCCGGAACAAGGGCTGGCCTTGCTTGACGTAGTCGCCGTCGCGGACAAACACCGCGGTCACGCGGCCGTTATAGGGAGGATAGACCGCAGTGGCGAGGTGGTCGTCGACCGCAATTTTTCCGTCGGCCTGGCGCTGCGGCAGAAATTCCATCTCCTTGACCGTCGCGGTCTTCATCGACGCCCATTGCTGGGGCGTCGGCGCGAAGCTCGCAGCCTCAGTGGACGCCGCAGTCTCGGGGGGAACCGCCTCTTTGGGTTCGCGAAACGGACCAAAAAACCAGGCCCAAACGACCGCAGCCGCAACTGCGCCAAGGATCGCAAACTGGGCGGGACGCGGCAGACCGAGCGCTCGGCCCGGCGCGGTTGGAGACGGCTTTTCCTTTGATTTCATTGCGGGGTGGGCCGGAAGACGAGGTTAAGCCAGACTGGCGGAACCCACGCCTCGCAGATCAAGCGCATAAATTCAAGCCACGAGAAAATGAAAGGAGCGCGGCTGCGCGGTCCTCCTGTTCAGGGTCGCGGAGACCAGAGCCGATGACGGCCCCGCAGGCCGGAACTTGACGCGGTTGGCGGATGGACGCGGCCGTCCTCGATCGAAAGACCTCAAAAAATTCGCCAAGCCGCAAATTGCGCCGCCGCGACTGCGAGATCACGCATCGAAGACAGGCCGGCGAGACCCGAGGGACCGGCCTCGCCCTCGGGAAAGGCCTCTTAGAACTTGACGATAATATCGCCCGCAAAGGTGAATTGCGAGGCTTTTTGCCCGGTATCAAAAGGCGTCGTATGGCTCAGGGATGCGTCATAGCGAACTTCAGGACGAACGATCAGCCCCTTGATCAAGGGAAGCGCTGGGTCCGGCGGCAGGGTCGGCGTTATATTGAGGCCCGCCGTGAGTTCGAGATAGGTTGTTGGCGCCGGCGCGGAAATGTAACCATAGCTGAAGAAATTGCCGCCGCCGAGATTTGCGTAATTGAAGCCGTGCTCGACATTCACGAAATCACTGTTGCCAGGATAGGCGGCCACGAAGAAATTTTGATTATCGCGCCAGACTTCGGCGCGGCCCACAACCTTCAGCCAATCGTTTATCGCATAGGCGGCGTATTGAGCAACGCCATAGCCGCTGGCGTGGAAGCCCTGGTCGTAGATGTAGTTGATGTCGGTGATGAAGGTAAGCTTGTCGGTCGCCTTCCAAGTGGCCGTGACGTCGTCGAGATAGCGCAACGCCCGGTTCGGGTTGCAGGCGCAAGCCGCGATCACGCCCGGAACGTCGGGATTTTCGGCCCCGATGTGGGTGGTCGCCAGAAGGGTGAAATTCCCATCCAGCAGGTTGAGGCCTACGCCTCCCTGAAAGGCGGCGGCGCGATTATTGTCGCCCGGCCATCCGATCGAGGTGTTCACGCCGGAGTCGACGCCCGCGTAAATATCGACTGTTGGGTCGATATGCGAAATCGTCATGACCCCGGTGTGCTTGAGCGGAACGCCGAAATTGAAGATATAGGAATGCGAATAGAGCAGGTTATCCGCCGCCGGGATGACTTCGGCGCCTTCCAGGGTGACGAACTGGCCGACCTTGACGTCGATTCCGCCCTTGTAGAGCCAGGGCAGATGAACCACGCCCCAGGCTTCAACAATGTCGAACTGTTGCCGACCTGACAGGATATAGTCGAGTTCGCCAAGATAATGGGTATAGCGGGCGTCGGATCCATACATGGTTTGGATCTTGAGGCCGAAATCATATCCCGTCGCGTTCGGATCAAGCGGACGCTGAACGGTCAACAGAGCTTGATTGAGCAGGGCTGAATTGGCCTTATCGGTGAACAACTGTCCGAAGTTCAGGCCGTTCGCCGGATAGGCGGGATTGAAGCTTTCGCCGGCCTCGATCGCGCCGCTTACGGTCAATGTGTCGATCCACGAAGGCGGCGCGGCGTCAGGCTTGGTTACGACATCCGCGGCTTGCGCGGACAGCCATAAGCTCGGCAGAAGCGCCGCCACGCTCGACGACGGTAATGCCAGAAGGTTCCGAAAAAGAGCCATCATTCCACTCCCAACAAAGCCGTTAACAACAACAAGAGTGCGCACAGGCTGTAGTCGCGCGCAATCTCAGTCGCCGTTCAAATTTAGATTTCTTCCCATGCGATACTTTATTGCCACAGGTTGCCAGGCTGGACGCCGATTTGCTTGCGCAACAGCCATGATTGCCTAATCAAGCGGCGACAAACCTAGGGCTTGAGCAAAAAATCAATGTAGCTTGACGTAGAATGAAAGGTGTTGGCTTCGTCGCGAACGCTGCGGCGGCGGCCAAATCGGATAAGCTCGCGCAACGCTTGAGCTTATCCGGCCGTGCCGCGTCAGAACGCCAGCGCCTTGGCTTCCCTCACGCCTGGCAGCCTTGCGACCTCGGCGAGAACTCTGTCGGGAACCGCGCCATCGACCTCGACTAGCGCGACCGCCGAACCGCCCTCACGATCGCGGCCGAGCGCGAAAGTCGCGATATTGACGTCGGCATTGCCGAGAATGCTCGCAAACCGGCCGATGAAGCCCGGCTTGTCCTCATTGCTGACGTAAATCATGGTCGGCGCCACAAGCGCATCGACCCCGATCCCATTGATCGCGATAATCCGCGGCTTGCCGTCGTGAAAGACGGTTCCCGCGACCGAACGCTCATGCGCCTCGGTCGCGACCGTCAAGGTGACGAGCGATTCGTAATCGCCTTCGGCGGCGCGGGTCACCTCGTCGATGGCGACGCCGCGCTCCTTCGCCACGCTCGGGGCGGAGACGACATTGACGTCCGCGAGCAAGGGCCGCAGGAGCCCGGCGATCGCCGCCGCCGTCAGCGCCTTCGTCTTGAGCTCGGCGACCCCTCCCTCATAGGTGATCGTCACCTTCCTGATCGCGGTCTCGACCAGCTGCCCGGCGAATGAGCCGAGACGCTCGGCGAGGGCGATATAGGGCTTGAGCCGCGGCGCTTCCTCCGCCGAGATCGAGGGAAAATTGACCGCGTTCGAGATCGCGCCGCGAATCAGATAGTCCGACATCTGCTCGGCGATCTGGAGCGCGACATTTTCCTGCGCCTCGCTGGTCGAGGCGCCGAGATGCGGGGTGCAGACGACATTCGGATGGCCGAAGAGCGGATTTTCCGAAGCCGGCTCATTCGCGAAGACGTCGAAAGCCGCCCCCGCCACATGGCCGGAGTCGAGCAAGGCGCGCAAGGCCGTCTCGTCCACGAGGCCGCCGCGCGCGCAATTGATGATTCGCACGCCTTTTTTGGTCTTGGCGAGATTTTCCGCCGACAAAATATTCCGCGTCTGCGGCGTCATTGGAACATGGAGCGTGATGAAATCGGCGCGGCCGAGCAGATCGTCGAGCTCGAGCTTTTCGACGCCGAGAGCGACCGCCCGCTCCGGCGAAAGGAAGGGATCATAGGCGAGGACGCGCATGCGCAGGGCAAGCGCGCGCTCGGCGACGATCGAGCCTATATTGCCGCAGCCGACGACGCCGAGAGCCTTGCCGGCGATCTCAACTCCCATGAAACGGTTCTTTTCCCATTTGCCCGCCTGGGTCGAAGCGTCGGCGGCGGGAATTTGCCGCGCGAGCGCGAACATCAAGGCGATCGCATGTTCGGCGGTGGTGATGGAATTGCCAAAAGGCGTGTTCATGACGATCACGCCCTTGGCGGTCGCCGCCGGAATGTCGATATTGTCGACGCCAATGCCGGCGCGGCCGATCACTTTGAGCCTTGTCGCTTTCGCGAGGATCTTGGCGGTGACTTTCGTAGAGGAGCGGATCGCGAGGCCGTCGAAATCGCCGATTATCGCGGCGAGCCTTTCCTTGTTCTTGCCGAGATCCGGCTGAAAATCGACCTCAAGGCCGCGTTCCTTGAAAATCGCGACGGCCGCGGTGGAAAGAGCGTCGGAAATGAGCACGCGCGGAGCCATGGCGTTCCTCGAAGCTGGACGCTTTTCAGGCGAAACGGAACGCCGGTTCGGGTCGCGTCAGGGCGACAATAGCGGCATAGAGCGCGCGCGCCCTCAACCTGATGCTCTTGCGCGGCGCGGCGGCAAATCCCGCCGCGCTCCAAATCACGCAGCCTTGGCGAGTTCGCCCTTTATCTTCTGATAGGCGTAGTCGAGCCAAAGCGTCAGAGCCTCGATATCGCTCTTCTCCACCGTGGCGCCGCACCAGATGCGAAGGCCGGGCGGCGCGTCGCGATAGGCGCCGATGTCATAGGCGACCTTTTCCATTTCCAGC
>CAWESJ010000123.1:0-9566 GCA_963811015.1 uncultured Alphaproteobacteria bacterium
ATCCTGCGCCGCGCGACGCCGGGTGGCCTGCGGCCGGCCGAGGAGCCGTCCGCCGCGCCGCCGATCGAGACGAAGGACGACGCGCCGGATTGGCTTTGGCGGGCCGTCAATCCGGAGCCGCAGGCGGCGGCGCCAATTCGTCCGTCGAGCGCGCTTGCGGCGGCCGATCGGCAGCGCGACGCCGACCTGCCGCGTGCGAGGCGCGAGGCTTTGCGCCGTGGCTCGCTCACCCATGCGCTCCTGCAATATTTGCCGGATGTCGCGTCAACTTAGAGGCGCAAGGCGGCTCTGGTTTTTCTCGCCGCCCGCGCCGACGATCTCGACGAAGGGGAGAGGCGAGGGCTCGCCGACGCGGCCCTGGGCGTGATCGAAGCTCCGGGGCTTGCCGACCTGTTTGGGCCGGGCTCGCGGGCGGAGGCGTCGGTCGCGGGCAAGGCGACGCCGGCGCCGGAGATTTGCATCGAGGTCGCCGGACAGATCGACCGCATCGCCGAGACGGCCAGCGAGGTTCTCGTCGCCGATTTCAAGACCGGAGCGCCTTGCGCCCCGGCCGAGACGCCCGCCGGTTATCTCGTCCAAATGGCGCTCTACCGCGCCGTCCTCGCTCCGCTCTGGCCGGGCAAGCGCTTGCGGATGCTCTTGATCTGGACCTTGGGCCCGCGCGTCGATCTTCTGGCCGAGGCGGATCTTGATGCGGCCCTGGCCGCTTTCGCGGCGGGACAGGCGCGCCCGCCGAGCATGGCTTGACGCCGGAGGGCGGCCTTCTTACGTTGCAGGGCGCAAACGCGCCGGGTATTGTCCCGCGCCTTGGAAATTTACGAGAAGCCAATATGTCCACCGTCAAAGTCACAGACGCCACTTTCAAAGCCGACGTGGTGGGCGCAAGCGTGCCGGTCGTGGTCGATTTCTGGGCCGAATGGTGCGGCCCGTGCAAGATGATCGGTCCGGCGCTCGAGGAAATTGCCGCCGAATTGCAGGGCAAGGTGACGATCGCCAAGCTCAATGTCGATGAAAACCCAGGCGTAGCCGGGGCATATGGAATCCGCACCATTCCGACGTTGATGCTGTTCAAGGACGGCAAGCAGGCGTCCACCAAAATCGGCGCCGCCCCGAAAGGCGAGCTGAAGAAATGGATTACCGACGCCATCTGAGGTTTCTCCGCCAGAACGCCCGCTTGAAAAGGACCTCGCGAGAGGTCCTTTTTGCTTGGCGCGAGTGGTCTATGCCTCACCGGTTGAAAAGCGGGGAGGCGACAGGGTTGAAGGTGCGCGCATGGGCAAATATGCGGTGAAGGAGCTGTTCCTCACTTTGCAGGGCGAAGGCGCCCAGGCCGGGCGCGCCGCAGTCTTTTGCCGTTTCGCCGGCTGCAATCTCTGGTCGGGCCGCGAGGCGGATCGCGCCGAGGCCGCTTGCGATTTCTGCGATACTGATTTTATCGGGACGGACGGCCCCGACGGCGGCGTCTTCGCCGACGCCGAGACTCTCGCCGAGGCGATCGAGCGGGCCTGGGGGCAGCGGAGGGCGAATCGTTTCGTCGTCTTCACCGGCGGCGAACCTTTGCTGCAGCTCGACCAGGCGCTGATCGGCGCGGCGCATGCGCGGGGCTTCGAACTCGCCGTGGAGACCAATGGGACGCTCGCCCCGCCGGCGGGGCTCGACTGGATCTGCGTCAGCCCGAAAGCCGGCGCGGCTTTGGTTGCAACAAGCGGCTCCGAGCTCAAGCTCGTCTACCCGCAGAACGGTCTCGCGCCCGATGAGCTTTCCGGCCTCGCCTTCGCCCATTTCTGGCTGCAGCCCATGGATGGCGCCGAGATCGCGGCGAATACGGCCGCGGCGATCGCCTATTGCCTCGATCATCCGCCCTGGCGTCTCAGCCTGCAGACCCACAAGCTGATCGGAATCAGATGAAGACCGCCTCATGAAGATCATGCAAGCCTTCCGCTTCGAGGCGGCGCATCGCCTGCCGAACGTGCCCGAGCAGCACCGCTGCCGCCGTCTGCATGGCCATTCCTATCGCATCGAGTTGAAGCTCGAAGGGCCGGTCGATCCGACGACGGGCTTCGTCGTTGATTTCTTCGACGTCGAGGCGGCCTTCAGGCCCTTGCTTGAAAGGCTCGACCATTTCTATCTGAACGATATTGAAGGGCTCGAGAATCCGACCGCGGAAAATATCGCCATCTGGATCTGGGAGCGCATCAAGAAGGCGCTGCCCCAGCTGACCAGCGTCGTCGTTTTCGAGACGGCGGATTGCGCCGCCGAATATGACGGCGGATAAGCCGCGGCGCAGGTTTCGGGCTGGAGCGCTTCCGATCGATCGGAACTTGAGCTATTGCGGCGGCGTGCCGTTCAGCGCCAGAACCTCTCCGGCGAGATAGAGGCTGCCGGTGATCAGGATGCGCGGGGGCGCCCGCCAGTCGCGCACGGCGAGGAAGCGCAAGGCCGATTCGACGCTCTCGCAGGAGGCCGAGCGAATCCCCGCCTGATCGGCCGCGGCGGCGACCTCGCGCGCCGGATTGGCCTGGTCGGCTTCGATCGGCACGGCGAGCACTTCCTGCGCGAGGCCCTTGAACGCGCGGAGAAAGCCGCTGGTGTCCTTCGTCGCAAGCGTGCCGCAAATGATGATGAGCGGCTTTTGCAGCCTGTCCTCGAAATCGGCCATGGTTTGCGCGAGCGCCCGGCCGGCGTCTTCATTATGGCCGCCGTCGAGCCAGATTTCGGCGCCTTCAGGGGCGAGCGCCGAGGCGCGCCCCTTGGCGAGATTTTGCAGGCGCGCGGGCCATTCCGCCTGGGTCAAGCCGCGCTCGAAGGCTTCGTGCGCGAGATCCGGCTCGATGCAGCGCACGGCGGCCAGCGCGGTCGCTGCATTTTGGTGTTGATGGCGGCCGAGCAGGCGCGGCAGGGGCAAGTCGATGAGGCCCCTCGCATCCTCGAAGATGAGGCGGCCGTGCTCCTCCCGCGCGACGTAATCCTGCCCCGCGGCGATCAGCGGAACGCCGACTTGCGCCGCTTGCCGGCGCAGAACCGCCAAGGCCTCCTCGGCCTGAACGCTCGCGATCACCGGCGCGCCGGACTTGATGATTCCGGCCTTTTCAAAGGCGATTTTCTCGATTGTCGAGCCGAGAAACTCGGGATGGTCGATCGAAATCGGCGTGATGACCACGGCCCTCGGCCGCGCGATCACATTGGTGGCGTCGAACCTGCCGCCGAGGCCGGTTTCGAGCAGCAAATAGTCCGCCGGCGTCTCGCTGAACAGTTTGAACGCCGCGGCAGTCGTCACTTCGAAGAAGGTGATCGGCTGGCCCTTGTTGGCGGCCTCGCAGGCCTTCAGCGCGGCGAAAAGCTCGGCGTCGCCGACAAGCTTCCCGCCGCCTTCGGCGCCGAGCCTGATGCGCTCGTGAAAACGCACCAAATGGGGCGAGGTATAGACATGGACGCGCTTTCCCGCCGCTTCGAGAATCGCGCGCATGAAGGCGATGGTGGAGCCTTTGCCATTTGTGCCGGCGACATGAATGATCGGCGGCGCGCGTTCCTCCGGCGATCCCAAGGCGGCGAGCAGCCGCTTGATTCGCCCGAGCGACAGCTCGATCGACTTGCGGTGCAGCTTGAACAGGGAGGTGAGAAGAGTGTTAAGCGAATCCATGGCGCCCTTGTTCGCGCCGCCGTCAGGAGGCGGGTTGGGCGGCCGGCGGCGTCTGCGTCAAAAGCGAGCAGAGGCGGGCGAGCGTGGCGCGCATGTCGTGGCGATGCACGACCATGTCGATCATGCCATGCGCTTCGAGATATTCGGCGCGCTGAAAGCCCTCGGGCAGGCGCTCGCGAATGGTTTGCTCGATCACTCTCGCGCCGGCGAAGCCGATGACCGCGCCGGGCTCCGCGACATGGATGTCGCCGAGCATGGCGTAAGAAGCGGTCACGCCGCCCGTCGTCGGATTGGTCAAGACCACGATGTAGGGAAGCTTGGCGGCGCGAAGGCGCTGCACGGCGATGGTCGTTCGCGGCATTTGCATCAGTGAGAAAATGCCTTCCTGCATGCGAGCGCCGCCGGAGGCGGTGAAAATGATGAAAGGCGTCCGGCGCTCGATCGCGGCCAGGATGCCGGTCACGATCGCCTCGCCGGCCGCCATGCCGAGCGAGCCGCCGAGAAAGTCGAAATTCTGCACCGCGACGACGATATTCATGCCTTCGAGCTTGCCGAAGGCGAGCCTCACCGCATCGGGCGCCTCGGTCTTGAGGCGATATTCCTTGAGCCGGTCGGTGTAGCGCTTCACATCGCGGAATTTCAGCGGATCGAGAGGCACTTCCGGCGTGGCGATTTCCTCGTAAGCCGCCTCGTCGAAAAGATTGTCGAGCCGCGCCTTCGGCTCGAGGCGCATGTGATAGCCAGACCCCGGCACGACGAAGAGATTGGCTTCGAGATCCTTGTGAAAGACAAGCTCGCCGCTTTCCGGGCATTTGACCCAGAGGTTTTCCGGCGTCTCGCGGCGCAGCAGCGACCTGACCTTGGGCGGGACGACATTTGCGATCCAGTTCATGGGCGATCCTGTCTACGGTCGATCAAATGCGGGCGCAACAGCCGATCGAACGCCCCTGGCTATGTCGGCGACGAGCCCGGCCACCGCGTCCACGCTTGTAGAGGTCGCCTTTCCATGCGCGTCGAGCGACGCCCGCAAAGCCTCGACGAGCGCCGAACCGACGACGACGCCATTGGCGTGCGCGGCGAGGGCCGCCGCGGATTCGGCGTTCTTGACGCCAAATCCGATCGCGACCGGCAGAGACGAATGCTGCTTGATCCGCTGAACCGCCAAGGCGACCTTGGACAAGTCGGGGGCCGCGGCGCCGGTGACGCCGGTAATCGAGACATAATAGACGAAGCCCGAAGTATTGGCGAGCACGGCGGGGAGCCGCGCCTCATCGGTCGTGGGCGTCGCGAGCCGGATGAAATTGAGCCCGGCGGCGAGCGCGGGCAGGCAAAGCTCGGCGTCTTCTTCCGGCGGCAGATCGACGACGATGAGGCCGTCAACGCCCGCTTCTTTCGCCTTGGCGAGAAAGGGCGCGACGCCATAGACATAGATCGGATTGTAATAGCCCATGAGAACGATCGGCGTGGCCTGATCCTGCTTGCGGAAATCGGCGACGAGCGCGAGCGTCTTGGCCAGCGTCGTTCCGGCGGCGAGCGCGCGCAGCCCCGCCGCCTGGATCGCCGGCCCGTCCGCCATCGGATCGGTGAAGGGCATGCCGAGCTCGATCAGGTCGGCGCCGGCCTTGGGCAGCGCCTTCAAAAGATCGCTGCTGGTCGCAAGGTCCGGGTCGCCCGCCATCACGAAGGCGACCAGCGCCGCGCGGCCTTCGCGCGCGAGGTCTTCAAAGCGGCGATCGATACGAGTTGGCATGAGGTCTAGCCGGGCGAAGCTCTGGCGCGAAAAAGATATAGAAAACCAGGCGCGGCTGTGGCGCACAGGCCGGGCGGTCTTTCCGAGGGAAAAAGCCCTCTAGCACGAAGACGGTCCCGGCGGAAGGCCGCAGATGCGGCCGCGGCGAGATTGCCGCCGAGGCGCCTCAGGCCGCATGCGGGGACTCGTCCTCGTCCTCCTCGGGAGGGTGATCGAGAATGTCCATCAGCCGGCGCGCCCGCATATGGTCTTGCGGATCCAATGCGGCCACCTTGGCCAAAGCCGCGCGCCCGTCCTCGATGCGGCCGAGACGGGCGAGGAGCCATCCAAAGGCGCGCAGCGCGAACAGGAAGGCGCGCGGCTCTCCGTCGAAATGAGTGAAATCGGCGTGCTCAGGAGTCACCGCGCGCCAGTCGCTCGGGAAATGATTGCGCCGGATCGCCTCGGCGACCCAGGCTTCGACATGCGGCAGCGCCTCAGCGAGGCGGCGGCGATAATAATAAAACTTATAGGCGCCGTAGCGCACGGCGAGATGGTTCGGCGCGATGTCCAGCGCGCGCTTGACATGCGCCTCGGAGGCCCTCTCATCCTCCCAGCAAAGTCCCACCGCGTGCAGCGCGCGCTCGGCTTCCGCCGGAAGGTCGCCGCCATAATAGCGTCGCTCCAGCCATTTTTCGTCGTCCATCTCGTCCCGCTCGGCTTATTTTCTCAACCCTTTGGCAATCGCTAGGTAGACCGCTCGCAGCCGCCCGGCAAGCGCGGCTCGCCGGGCGCAGCCATTTGCGGCGCGGCGCGGCTCCTGCCATTGTCGCGGCCGCACCTGGAAATCAACGCCAAAGGTTGCGGGAAAAGACTGAAAGCATGTTCCGGCTGGTCGCCGCGCGTTTGGGCGGCGCGGTCCCGACTGTGTTCATCATTGTCGCGGCCGCATTTTTCCTTTTGCGTCTCGCGCCCGGCGGACCATTCAATTCCGAGCGGGCGCTCGACCCTGAAATCGCGCGAAACCTGCGCCGCATCTATCGGCTCGACCTGCCGCTGGCGCAGCAATTCTGGTTTTATCTCAAGGCCCTGGCGGGAGGCGATTTCGGGCCGAGCCTGCATTGGCGCGACTTTTCCGTCAATGAGCTTTTCGCCAAAGCCTTGCCGATCTCGGCGCAGCTCGGCGCCGAAGCCTTGCTTGCGGCGCTTGTCCTTGGCGCGGCCCTCGGCGTCGCGGGCGCGGGTCAAACCGGATTGGGCGCGCGCCTCGTCGACGGGACGGCGCTGTTTGGGCTCGTTTTCCCGGCTTTCATCGTCGCGCCCTTGTTGCAGCTTTTTTTCGGCCTCACGCTTCGCGCCTTGCCGGTCGGAGGCTGGGACGGCGGCGCCTGGAGAAACCAGATCCTGCCGGTCGCCACGCTCGCCTTGCCGCAGATCGCCATCGTCGCGCGGCTGATCCAGGCCGGGTTGAGCGACGTTCTCGCCGCGCCCTATATTCGCACCTTGCGGGCGTTCGGGCTCCCGGCCTGGCATATTCAGGCCCATGCGCTTCGCGCCGCCGTCCTGCCGGCGGTCTCCTATCTCGGCCTCGCCGCCGCCAATGTTCTGACCGGCTCGGTCGTCGTCGAGACGATCTTCGGCATTCCGGGCATGGGCAGATATTTCGTCGAAGGCGCGCTCGGACGCGATTACACGCTGGTCATGGGAACGGTCGTGGTCGTCGCGGTTCTCGTCGTCGTCTTCAATCTCGTCGTCGATCTCATCTACGCCTGGCTCGATCCGCGTGCGCGCGATGAATAGGCCGGAGCAAGCGCCAACAGCCGAGCCGTCACCAAGGCCCGAGCCGTCGCGCCTGGTCTTTTCGCCGCGCTGGGCGCAGCGAGGATCGGTTCGCGCCAGCCTCGCCATTCTCGCGTCTATCGCGCTCCTGTGCCTTCTTGGTCCGCTCGTCCTGCCGCATCCCTACGACCGCGTCTATCGCGACTATGTTCTCGTCGCTCCCTCGCTCGCGCCGCGCCCCGATGCGGCGGAGCTCGAGCAGGCGATCGCGGAAATCGCCCGGCGCATGGATGCGCAAATCGAAATCCGCAGCCGGGACGGCGACCTCCTGGAGGCGACGATCGCAAGCGGCAAGCCGATCGACCCGCGCGCCTTGCGGGCGTTCGAGCGCTCCGATATTTTTTCGGCCCCGCGCATCCTCGGGCGCGAGGACGACGGCCGCCGCCTGCGCATCGAGGCGCAGGTGAAGCGCATGGTCTTCCTGTTCGGCACGGACGCTAATGGACGCGATCTTCTGACCCGCGTCCTCATGGCCGGCCGCGTCTCGCTAGCGGTCGGCCTGCTCGCCTCATGCGTCGCCTTGATCATAGGCGTCGGCTATGGCGCGGTCGCGGGCTATGCCGGCGGGCGCGCCGACGCGCTGATGATGCGCGCGGTGGAGATCGTCTATGCGCTTCCCTTTATTTTCCTCGTCATCGTTCTGGTCATGGTTTTCGGCCGTCATTTCGCGCTGATCTTCATCGCGATCGGGGCCGTCGAATGGCTCGACATGGCGCGGATCGCGCGCGGCCAGACGCTGTCCATCAAGCGCAAGGATTATGTCGCGGCCGCCGAGGCGCTCGGGGCGCGCGCGCCCGCGATTCTCTGGCGCCACGTCATCCCCAACGCGGCCGGGCCGATCATCGCCTATCTGGCCCTGCTTGTTCCCCGCGTGATCCTGCTCGAAAGCTTCATCTCTTTTCTTGGCCTTGGCGTGCAGGAGCCGCTGACGAGCTGGGGCGTGCTGATCGCAGACGGCGCGCGCAACATTCAAAGCGCGGTTCATCTTCTCGTTTTCCCGGCGATCTTTCTCGGCGCCGCGCTCGGCGCGCTGCAGAGCCTCGGCAATGGCTGGCGCGACCTGCTGGAAGGGCGGGGCGATTGAATGGAGACGCCGCCCGAACCAATCCTCTCCTTCCGCGATCTCAGCATAGCCTATGGCGCGAGCCGGGTCGTCAAAGCTGTGAGCTTCGCGCTCCGGCGCGGGGAGACGGCGGCGATCGTCGGCGAATCCGGCTCCGGAAAGAGCCAGACGGCGCTTGCCGCGCTGAGGCTGCTCCCGACGACGGCGGCGACATCCGGCGCGATCAGCTTCGAGGGCGAAGATTTGCTCGCGCTTCCGGCGCGGCGGCTCGACGCCATCCGGGGACGCCGCATCGCCATCGTGTTCCAAGAGCCCATGTCGGCGCTCGAACCCTTGTTCACGGTCGGCGCTCAGATCGGCGCTGTTTTACGGCTGCGCGCGGGGCTTTCGCGCCGCGCCGCGGCCTTGCGCGCGCAAGAGCTTTTCGATCTCGTCGGCATCGCCGAGCCGCAGCGGCGCCTCCACGCCTATCCGCATGAACTTTCCGGCGGGCAGCGCCAGCGCGTCGCGATCGCCATGGCGATCGCCTGCCGCCCCGAGGTGCTGATCGCCGACGAGCCGACGACCGCGCTCGATGTCACCGTGGCCGCGCGCATTCTCGATCTCCTCATGGACCTCAAGCGCGGGCTCGGGATGGCGATGATCTTCATCAGCCATGATCTTAGCCTCGTGCGCAGGTTCGCCGACACGATCCATGTCATGCGCAAAGGCGAAATTGTCGAAAGCGGTCCGACCTCGAAAATCATCGGCGCGCCGAAGCATGACTATACGAGGCTGCTGCTCGCCGCGATTCCTCATCCGCGCAACCGCCTGGCGGCGCAAGACGCGCCGGAGCTTCTCGCCGCGAGCGACATTCGCGTGAACTATCGCCTGCGCGGCGGCTGGCGCGCCGGCAAGCGCGAGATCAAGGCGGTCGATGGCGTCAGCCTCGTCCTGCGCGAAGGGCATACGCTCGGGCTCGTCGGCGAATCCGGCTCGGGCAAATCGACCCTCGCCCGCGCGCTCCTGAAGCTTGCGCCGGCGAGCGGCGTCATTCGCTTCGAGGGGCGCGATCTGACGCCGCTCGACGCGGCGCAAATGCGGCCGTTGCGCCGCGCCATGCAAATCGTCTTTCAGGACCCTTACGCCTCGCTCTCGCCGCGCATGCGCGTCGGCGAAATCGTCAGCGAAGGGTTGCGAGCGCATGAGCCATCAATGAAGCGCGCGGAGCGCGATTCGCGCGCGGCGCGCGCACTGGAGGAGGTCATGCTCGAGCCTGGATTGCTGCGGCGCTTTCCGCATGAGCTCTCCGGCGG
>CAWESJ010000124.1:0-7512 GCA_963811015.1 uncultured Alphaproteobacteria bacterium
TAATTCCAGCGAAATCTGAATGCGCTAGAGCGCTTTCCGACCGAATGGAATCATTCGGTCGATAAGAAATCGCTCAAATTCAAAGGATTGGAGCATGTTCTGATCGAAAAAATCAGTCAATTTTTTCGGAACATGCTCTAGAATTTCTAGCCTTCGGCTTGCAGAGCATGTTTTCAAAAATTGATCGGCTTTTCAACATTTTGCGATCGGATATGTCCGGCGTCCCGAGGGAACATGCGCCGGCTCCTTGATGTTTCGAGCGATTGCTTTTCCATCGGATAAGCCAATCCGCAGCCGTCGCGCTCGCGCTCGGGCCGCGGCGCTGTCGCCAATCCCGGTCGCGCTCGCGCCGCGTCTCGACCGCGCGTCGGCTCCCTGGTATCCTGCGATGATTGCCCAATTCAAATTTGCTCGGACTGAGCTGTCCCGGCGCCGCGGCATGCGTCGCGTCCGCCCGGACCGGATCTGGATTTCTTGAAAGCGCTTGGCCTCGCGGGGTGAAATCAATATGCGAATTTTACATGTGCTTAATGAGTTGCGCGACATTGGAAACGGCATCGTCAATACCGTCGTCGATCTCGCTTGTCGCCAAAGCGAGCTTGGACATGAGGTCGCCATCGCCTCCGGCGGCGGCGGCTTTGTCCCATTGGTCGAATCCCTGGGCGTGCGCCACTTCACCATTCCACAAGGCCCGCGACCGAAAATCGCCCTCGGCGCGCTCCTGGGCCTGAACGCCCTGTTTCGCTCCTGGAAGCCGGACATCGTCCACGGCCACATGTTGACCGGGGCCGCCATCGCCCGCCTGTGCCAGCCCTTCTACGGATACGCCTTGGTCAACACGGTCCATAATGAGTTCAGCAAGGCGGCGACCTTGATGGGCCACGCCAATGTGATGGTCGCGGTCAGCGAGGAAAACCGCGAGCGCCTCGTCGCGCGCGGGGTCCCGCGGCGCCGCACGGCCGTTGTCCGCAACGGCGTGATCGGCGGCGCGCGCAGGCGCGGCGGCGATCAGCTCGCGCCGCAGCTGAAACACCCGGCGATCGTGACCATCGCCGGACTATTCGAACGCAAAGGCATAGCCGACGTCCTGCAAGCCTTCAGCCTCCTGGACGCGGATCTCGGCGCCCATCTCTATATTGTCGGCGACGGACCGGAGCGCGCCAAGCTGGAGATGACGGCGGCCATCCTGCCGGGAGCCGGCCGCATCCATTTCGAAGGCTTTCAGACGAACGGGCGCGCCTATCTGCAAAGCGCGGATATTTTCGTGCTGGCCTCCCATGCGGATCCGTTTCCCCTGGTGGTGCCCGAGGCGCGCGAGGCCGGATGCGCGATCGTCGGAACGCAAGTCGGCGGCATTACGGAAGCTCTCGAAGACGGCGCGCGCGGCATTCTCGTTCCGCCGAAATCCCCAGCGGATCTGCAGGCCGCGTTCGACAAATTGCTCAGGGATCCGGCCCTGCTGAAGCAGTGGAAGACGCGGGCGGCCGAAAATACCGCCTGGCTGACCGTCGCGCGCATGACAAAGGACTATCTGGACGTCTACGCGCGCGCGCTCGACGCCGCGCGGGAGCGGTCGCGGAACGTCAAGGCGAGCGCTTGATCGCATCGACATGTCCCGCGCCGAGGGCGCAAGCACCCGCGCCTCCAGCGCCTGCGCCCTTGCATCGCTTGCGACAAGCCCATAGATGGAGGCGGGACAATCCCTCTCCTTGGAATGCGCCGCGCCGGGCGTGAGTTTGTAGAGAAGTGTAATGCAAGATCACTCGCCGGGCCGCGAAGGCTGGCATGCGACCACGATCGTCATGGTGCGAAAGGACGGCCGCACGGTCATCGGCGGCGATGGCCAGGTCTCGATCGGGCAAACCATTGTCAAGGGCAACGCCAAAAAGGTCCGCAGGCTCGCCAAGGGCGAAGTGATCGGCGGCTTCGCCGGCGCGACCGCGGACGCTTTCACCTTGTTCGAGCGTCTCGAATCGAAGCTCGAGCAATATCCGGGGCAGCTCATGCGCGCCTGCGTCGAGCTCGCCAAGGATTGGCGCACCGACCGCTATTTGCGCCGGCTCGAGGCGATGATGCTCGTCGCCGATAAGGAGGCGGGCCTCGTTCTGACCGGCACCGGCGACGTTCTGGAGCCGGAGGCCGCGAATGCGGGCAGCAGCGTCATGGGGATCGGATCCGGCGGCAATTATGCGCTCGCCGCCGGCCGCGCTTTGCTTGCGACCGACCTCGACGCGGAGGCGATCGCCCGCCGCGCGCTTGAGATCGCCTCCGAGATCTGCGTCTACACGAATGGCAATTTCGTCCTTGAATTGATCGCCTCGAAATGAGCGCGGCGCGGCGCGCTTCGAAGGTTGCAAAGGCGGGCGTTCGGCCTTGCGCCAGATCCGCGCGGGCTGATGAATTGAAGCGCTTCCGCCGCCGCCGCATGGCCCTGCGACCGGAATTGCTCGCTACGGAAAGCGATTGAGATGACTGATTTTTCCCCGCGCGAGATCGTGTCCGAGCTCGACCGTTTCATCGTCGGGCAGAATGACGCCAAGCGCGCCGTGGCGATCGCGCTGCGCAACCGCTGGCGCCGCCTGCGCCTCGACGGCGCGATGCGCGAGGAAGTCCTGCCGAAGAACATATTGATGATCGGCCCGACCGGCTGCGGCAAGACCGAGATTTCGCGCCGGCTGGCGAAGCTCGCCGGCGCGCCTTTCCTGAAGGTCGAGGCGACCAAATTCACCGAGGTCGGCTATGTCGGCCGCGACGTCGAGCAGATCGTGCGGGATCTCGTCGAGACCGCGATCGCGATGGCGCGCGACGAGAAGCGCAAGCTCGTTCACGCCCGCGCCGAGCTTGCCGCCGAGGAGCGGATTCTCGACGCGCTTGTGGGCGTCGGCGCTTCGGCCGCGACGCGCGACAGCTTCCGCAAGAGGCTGCGCGCCGGCGAGCTCGACGACAAGGAGATCGAGATCGAGGTCGCCCAGGCCTCGCCGTCCATGCCGATGTTCGACCTGCCGAACATGCCGGGCGCCTCGATCGGCGCGATTTCGATCGGCGATATTTTCGGCAAGGCGATGGGCAAGCCCGCGAAGCCGCGCCGAACCACGGTCAAGGATGCGGCCAGCCCGCTGATCCTGGAGGAAAGCGACAAGCTGATCGATCAGGATCAGATCGTGCAGCAGGCCATTCACGAGGTCGAGAACAATGGGATCGTGTTCCTCGACGAGATCGACAAGATTTGCGCGCGCGAGGGGCGCGGCGGCGGCGACGTCTCGCGCGAAGGGCGTCCAGCGCGACCTTCTGCCGCTCATCGAGGGAACCAGCGTCGCGACCAAGCATGGCGTCGTGAAGACCGACCATATCTTGTTCATCGCCTCCGGCGCCTTCCATATCTCGAAACCTTCGGACCTCCTGCCGGAGCTGCAGGGACGGCTGCCGATCCGGGTTGAGCTTTCGCCTTTGACCGAGGATGATTTCCGCCGCATCCTCACCGAGACGGAGGCGAGCCTCATCAAGCAATATGAGGCCTTGCTGCGCACCGAAGGCGTCGAGCTGTCTTTCTCGGCCGACGCGGTGAACGCCCTCGCGCGGGTCGCGGCGCAGGTCAATTCCTCGGTCGAGAATATTGGCGCGAGGCGGTTGCAGACCGTGATGGAGCGCGTCCTCGACGAGGTGAGTTTCACCGCCTCCGACCGGGCCGGCGAAAGAATCGAGATCGACGCCGCTTTCGTCGAGAAGAACATCGGCGATCTCGCCAAGAACGCCGATTTGAGCCGGTTTATCCTTTAGAGCATGTGCTGCAAAAATTGACCGGCTTGTTCGATTTGAACATGCTCCACCTCTTTAATTTTGTGCGATTCCTTTTCGATCAGATTGAATCCGTTTGATCAGGAAGCGCTCTCGGATCGTCAGCGCGCAGCGCAATGACGCCTCCGCCGCAAGGCGCCTTGCCACGCGCCTTTCGGCGCGGGATAAGGCGGGCCAATCAAGGCGAGCGTCAGGAGCCTATTCCCGCATGGCCAAATTCGTTGAACGCGTCTTCTCCGGCGTGCAGCCGACGGGAAATCTGCATCTCGGCAATTATCTCGGCGCGATCGTCAAATTCGTCGAGCTGCAAAGATCGCATGACTGCATTTATTGCGTCGTCGATCTCCATGCGATCACGCTGCCGCAAAACCCGCGGGACTTGAAGGCGAGCATCAGGGAGGTCACGGCGGCCTTCATCGCGTCGGGCGTCGATCCGAAGCAGCATATCGTGTTCAACCAGAGCCAGGTCGCCGAGCACGCCGAACTCGCCTGGGTCTTCAATTGCGTCGCGCGCATCGGCTGGCTGAACCGGATGACGCAATTCAAGGAAAAGGCCGGCAAGGACCGCGAGAACGCCTCGGTCGGCCTCTACGCCTATCCCTGCCTGATGGCCGCCGATATTCTGCTCTACCGCGCGACCCATGTTCCGGTCGGCGAGGATCAGAAGCAGCATCTCGAGCTCGCCCGCGACATAGCGCAAAAGTTCAATCTCGATTTTGCCGAGTTCGATCGCCGCGCATGGGCATAATGACGCGTTCTTTCCGCTGCCCGAGCCCTTGATTCAGGGGCCGGCGACGCGGGTGATGAGCCTGCGCGACGGAGCCAAGAAAATGTCGAAGTCGGACCCGTCCGATTATTCGCGGATCAATCTCTCCGACGACGCCGACGCGATCGCGCAAAAGGTCCGCAAGGCGAAGACGGACCCCGAGCCGCTGCCGTCCGAGGTCGAAGGCCTCGCGCGCCGGCCGGAGGCGGATAATCTCGTCGGCATATTCGCGGCGCTGAACGGCGAGACAAAGCAGGAGGTTCTGAAGGCGTTCGGCGGCGGCAATTTCTCCGCCTTCAAATCCGCTCTTGTCGATCTCGCGGTGACCAAGCTCGGACCGATCGGCGCCGAGATGAAACGCCTGACGGGCGACGTCGCCTATATCGATGCGGTCCTCGTCGACGGCGCCGATCGCGCGCGAACGCTCGCGCAGGACAATATGCGCGCGGTGAAGGATATTCTGGGCTTCGTGCGATGATCCTCGCCGCGCTTTGAAACGCTATCCGTGGCGATGATGGTGATGCAGGTCGGGATAGTGCGGATGGGCGTGGCGCAGCGGCTCGTGCCTGTGCCAATGCGAATGCGGCTCGCTTATCGGCCCATCATGCGCGTGCTGATGATGCGCGTCATGGACATGGCTGTGCTCGTGCTCGAGCGCTTCATGCGCATGTTCGTGGCCATGGTCCTCGCTGAGATGAAGCCAAAGTCCGAGGCCCATCAAGACGCCCGAGACGAAAAGCTGCGCCGTGAAGGGCTCGTGCAGAAAGATCAGCGAGAGGGCGGCCCCGATGAACGGAGCCAGGGAGAAATAGGCGCCCGCTCGCGCCGCGCCGAGATGGCGAAGCGCGAGAATGAAGGCGGCGAGGCTTAAGCCTATTCCGAGAAAGCCGACCAAGCCGGCGGCGCCGAGCGCCGCGGGCGACGGGAGGGCCGCGCCGCGCCAAAGGGCGACGCCGAAATTGACGGAGCCTGCGACGAGCCCCTTGATCATGGCGATCTGGGTCGGGTCGGCGGCGGAAAGTTTTCGGGTGAGATTATTGTCGATCCCCCAGGCGAGGCAGGCCGCCGCGATCAGCGCCGCCCCTTGATTGAGCGCGACGGCCTGGCCGTTCCAGGACAGGATCGCGGCGCCTAGAACGATCGCGAAGGCGCCGATGAGGAGGCGCCTGTCGACATTCTCCTTGAAGACGAGCCAGGCGATGCTCATGGTCGCAAGCGATTCCAGATTGAGCAGCAGTGAGCCAGCGGCGGCGTCGGCGCGGGCGAGGCCCAGCATCAGGAACAGCGGGCCGAGGACGCCGCCGACAAAGATCGCGGCGGCGAGCCAGGGGAGGTCGGCGCGGCGCAATTGCGCCTGCTCCGTGAGAAGGCGGCGTCCGACGGAGGCCCGGCGAAGCGCGGCGAGGCCGAAGCCCGCGCCGAGATAAAGCGCGCCCGCCAGCATTTGCGGATCGAGCGATCCGAGCAGGACTTTGGACGAGGGGGTCGCGGCGCCAAACAGCAGGGCGGAGGCCAGGGCCAGCGGAACGCCCGGCCAGAGATGGGCGTAGTTTCCTTGGCTCATCGGATGGTCCTCGGCGTCTGCAATGAGCCTTCCTTATAAATTCCGAAATTTCCTGTGTATGCTAGCGACGCCGGGCCTAATCAAAAGCAATTCTTAGACGAGCGGCGATCCGGAACAGCCTGAGGGCTGGGCAAGGGGAAAGCCGGCAAACGATGGTTGAAAACGCGAAATCAACAGACGGCAAGGGCGTCAAAATTATGGACCAGCAAGCCGCGTCGCTGATCACATATGCGTTTCGGTTGCTGCGACCTTTCTGGAAAATGGCCGCTTTCGCGACCGTCATGGGCGGCGTGAACAGTTTCGCGGCCGTTGCGCTTCTCTCCATCATCCACCGCGAACTCCATGCCGAAGCGCCCGCCTCGATAATCCTCGTTGCATCCTTTGCCGCGCTCTTTTTCATAATGTTGGCGAGCGAGATAGTATCCGGGGTTGGTAATAGTTTCGTTGGGCAAAACGTCATTGCGGAAATGCGCAAGGATCTCGCGAAAAAGATTTTGTCCGCCCCGATCGCCGAAATCGAACGCTTTCAGTCCCATCGAATCATCACAGCGCTCAATCAGGATGTTTACAGCCTCAGCGATTTCTCGCGCGGACTTTCCTACCTCGTGGTCTCGATCTGCGAGGCGGCTGGATGCGCGGCCTATCTGATCTATTTATCCGCGCCGATGTTCCTTGTCTGCGCGGGCGTAGGCGCCAGCGCGTGGCTGGTCATTCGCCAGGTTTTGAAAGGCGCTTATACAAATTTATCCATCGAACGAAAAGCCTCGGAAGATTTGCAAAAGCATTACAACGCGCTTGTCGATGGCGCAAAGGAGCTTCGCGTTAATCGAGAACGGCGCCGTCGCTTCCACGACGCGCAGCTCCTGGTCACGATCGAACAAATGCGCAGTTTAAGCAATCGCTCCTTCTTCAGATTCGTGACCGGCGGCGCCATCGACAACGCATCGTTTTTTCTGATCGCCGGCGTTCTGATCGCTCTTGGGCCCTTCATGGGGTCGAGCTCCGCCGATCTCTCCGGTTTCGTGCTTGTCCTTATGTTCATGAAGGCGCCGGTTAGCCAGATCGTCGGCACTCTTCCGATGCTCAACCGGGTGTTCGTTTCCTTCGCGGCCGTGGCGGAATTGTCCGAAAAATTCGCCAATCCCGAACCCAATCTCTTCAAAAGCGAGCCTGCGGCGCGATGCCAGCAAGTCGAACGCCTCGAACTGCGCGCCGCACGCTATATTTTTCCTCACGCGGCGGGCGTCGAACCCTTCATCCTCGGCCCGATCGATCTCGTCGTCCGCGGCGGCGAGATTGTTTTCATCACGGGGGAAAACGGTAGCGGCAAGACGACGCTGCTCAAGCTGATCCTTGGTCTCTACAAGCAGAGAGAGGGCGAGATTTT
>CAWESJ010000125.1:0-8722 GCA_963811015.1 uncultured Alphaproteobacteria bacterium
GCCAAGCGCGCCGGCGATGAGATTGGTCAGCATGGCGAGGGCGATGACGACCCCGAGCCCCGCAAAGCCGAACCAGACGCCCGCGACCACGCCGGTGATGAGGCCGAAGGCCGCGCCGTTCAAGCCGCCGACGCAGACTTCGCGCAGGATCACGCGCGCGGCGTTGGCGCGCGACAATTCCCGCGTCGCCAGCGCGCGGACGGCGACCGTCATTGTCTGCGTCGCCGCGTTGCCGCCCTGGCTGGCGACGATCGGCGCAAGCACCGCGAGCGCCACCATTTTCTGCAAGGATCCTTCAAAAAGGCCCAGCACGGATGACGCGATGAAAGCCGTGGCCAGATTGACGAGCAGCCAAAGGAAGCGGCTTTTCGTCGTCCACCAGACCGTGTCCGACAATTCCTCATCCTCGGAGACGCCGCCCAAGGCTTTCACTTCGGCGTCGGCTTCCTCTTGGATGACGTCGACGATATCGTCGATGGCGATGACGCCGACCAGGCGCTCCGCCTCGTCGACGACCGGAACCGAGACGAGATTATAGCGCTGGAAGATGCGCGCCACTTCGTCGCGATCCTCCGTGACCTCGACCCGGCGGCGGTCGGCGCACATGATCTCCTCGAGCCGAGCCGCGCCCTTGGCGCGCAGCAAAGTGTCGAGGAAGACATTGCCGAGAAGCCGATGCGCCGGATCGACGATGAAGATCTCGAAGAAAGAATCCGGCAGGTTCTCCTCGTCGGCGTCGCGCATGACGTCGATCGCCTGCCCCGCGGTCCAGAACGGCGGCGCGGTCACGAAGGTCGTCTGCATGAGGCGGCCGGCGGAATAATCCGGATAATCGAGGGAGCGCTGCAGCTGCGCCCTGTCGATCGGCGGCAGCGCCTCGAGAATCTCGGCCTGATCTTCGGCGTCGAGGTCTTCGAGAATGGCGACGGCGTCGTCGCTCTCAAGCTCGCGGACGCCTTCCGCGACCGTCTCGTTCGGCAGCTCGGCGAGGATCTCGTCGCGGATATGATGGTCGATCTCGGTCAGGGCGGCGAAATCGAAGTCGCGCCCCATCAAATGAATAAGCCCCGCGCGCTGCTCGGGCTCGAGCGCCGCTATGAGCGCGCCAAGATCGGCCTCGTGCAGATCGCCGGCCAATTGGCGCGCCAAAGCGCCATTGCCCGCATCGACCGCCGCCGCCATCTCCTGAAGGAAATTCGGCTCGATCGCGCCGTCTTCGCCATAAATTGACGCCGCGTCTCCCGGAAGCCGTTCGGGATGCGCCTTCGCGACGCCATAGTCGTCTTCTATGTTGGCCATGGGCGCCTGCGAGCTTTGCTGAGATTGCCCGGTTCATAGAGCGCTTTCACGCCTATGGGAAACGCGAAAACGTTATGATTTTTTGATTTGATCCATCTTGAGGCCCCGCCCGCCGTGGCGGCCGCATGAGTTGAGAGGCGATGAATGACGGAAAATCACGCGCGAGATCGCGATGATCTTGGATTGAACCAAACCAAGATCACGAACGTGATCGGTTCCAAGAGATTAGAGCGGGACGCCGGCGGAAGACCGGTTGCTGCTTTTCCTCAATCCGCCCTGGCTAGGATCGCGCCGCCAATGGCCCTGGGCGCCTCGGCCTTCCATTTGGCTTTCGCCGCCGCGGCGAGCCCGGCCCCCTGCGCTCCGGACGTCCTGGGCGTGAGCCGAACCCTGGAGCTGAACACGCAGGGCGGTTGGCAAGTCGGCCTGAAAACCTATCCGCGAACCTTGGCGCTGGAAGATCATGAGGTCGTGCTGACCTTTGACGACGGGCCGGCCCCGCCGACCGCGAAAATTCTCGACGCGCTCGCAAAAGAATGCGTCAAGGCGACGTTTTTTCTCGTCGGCCGCAACGCCGCCGAACATCCTGCGCTTGTGAAGCGCGAGATCGCGGAAGGCCATACGGTCGGACATCACTCATTTTCGCATCCGGCGGCGACGCTGCGGCGATTGGACGAGAAAGCGGCGCAAGTCGAGATCGAAAAGGGTTTCGCTGCGGACGACAAAGCCGCCTATGGCGTCGCCGGCGCGTCGCCGAGGACCCCTTTTTTCAGATTTCCGGGTTTCGCCGATTCGCCGGCGCTCGTGGATTGGCTTGCCGCGCGCAATATAGCGGTGTTCGGCGCCGATGTCTGGGCGTCCGACTGGCTCGCCATGACGCCTGAGGCCCAGCTCGATCTGGTCCTCGCCAGGCTCGAGAAGGCGCGGCGCGGCATACTCCTGTTTCATGATTCCAAGGCGCAGACCGCCGCCATGATGCCGGCGTTCTTGCGCGAACTCAAAAAGCGCGGCTTCAAGATCGTGCATGTCGCGCCCGGCGCGACGCCGCCCCCCTTGCGCCCGGCCCCCGAGGGCTGGAGCTCCGAGACCGACAAAATCATCGCCGATGTCTTCGCCAAGGAACCCCGCCAAGGACGAAAGCCGAGCGGCAAAGGGGACGCGCCCAAGGCGGAAACGGCGCCGGCTCTCGCCAGATGAGCGCGGCTGCGGGAACAGCTCTCGCCTGAACAGTTTTGGCGTCAGGGCGGGGCGGCGAAAGCCGTAATTTGGAGAAATGGTGCGGCCAAGAGGACTCGAACCTCCACTGGTTGCCCAACTAGCACCTCAAGCTAGCGCGTCTACCAATTCCGCCATGGCCGCATTCACCGCTTCGGCCGCATGCGAAAGATCGCCGCCGAGGCAGGCGCGTCGTCTAACAAATCGGCGCGGAGGTGGCAAGGCCGCGCGGCGAAATCAAAGTCGCGCGGCGAAATCCGAGGCCGCGCCGCGAAATCATAACGATTAAGATGCCGACATGCGCGGCGCGGCTATGATGGGTCATGACAAGTTTTGAAAAAACGACGCGGGAGGGCTTGGCGGCCGTCATGTTGCCAAGGCTCGCGAGCCCGCCGATCGAATGGCGGGTTTCCGACGGGCTGACCGCTTATGAAGAGGCCGTGGCCTCGATGGAGGCGCGCGCCGAGGCCATTGGCGCCGGCGCAGCTTTGGAGCAGGTCTGGCTGGTCGAGCATCCGCCGATCTACACCGCCGGCACATCCGCCAAGGACGAAGATCTCACCGATCCCCGCTTCCCGGTCCATAGAACGGGGCGCGGCGGGCAGTTCACTTATCATGGCCCTGGCCAAAGGGTCGCCTATGTGATGCTCGACCTGAAGCGCCGTAGGCCCGATCTGCGCGCCTTCGTCGCCGCGCTTGAGGATTGGCTCATCGCGAGCCTCGCGGCTTTCGACATTGTGGGAGAACGGCGCGAGGATCGCGTCGGGGTCTGGGTTTTGCGGCCCGACCGACCGCGCGGGATCAATGGCGAGATCGCCGAGGCCAAGATCGCCGCGATCGGAATCCGGATAAGGCGCTGGGTCTCGTTCCACGGCGTTTCCTTGAATGTCGCGCCGGACCTCGGGCATTTTTCCGGCATCAGGCCCTGCGGCGTCTCCGCGGCGCATTTGGGCGTGACGAGCCTCCGCGATCTCGGCCGCCCGACGCTCATGGCCGAGGTCGACGCCATCCTGGCCCGCGAATTCGCGCCTATCTTTGGAACCATCGCGAAGATCTGAGCCAAGGTCCGCGCAAGACGCGCGCGACGAAAATGGTTCAGTTCTTGCTTCCGTCTGGTCTCGCAAAGCCGCCGTCGCGCGGCGTAGACCACGGGAGCCGGACAGTCCGATGAGCACAGGCTATGACATTAAATTCGCCAGAGCGTTTTTCGCCTTGCCGGTCGAAGCGCGCCTGACCAAGCTCATCGACAATTCGTTTCCCGACTGGATCGTCAATTGCAACGTCGGCGTCAGCCTCGTCTATGACAAGGCCTGCAAAATGATCGAGGCGGTGACCGAGAAAGTCCTTGAGACGGATGAGGCCCATCTCGGCGATTTCGAGGTTTTCTCATCGAGCACGGCGCATGAGGTCGAGACCGGATATGATCTTTACAACCCCGATACCGGCGCCTTGGTCGCGATCAACGCGAACGGCAATGAGGATGGCTATTTTTATATGCTCGAGACCGGCATTCGCGCCTTGAGCACGGATAATGGCAAGTTCGAGCCGCGCTGGCTCGTTCCGGAAGATCCGAAGATCCGCGATCATTTGGTCAAGACCTATGGCCGGGTCTTTTCCACGCAATTGCGCTATTGGGCGCATGACGCGGAGGATTATCAGAAGCTCTATGACGAGTTCAAAGCCTCGCTGGCGAAATTCCCCGACGTGACGGTTGTGGAAAAGCAATTGACCGCGCCGATCCGCAAGAAATACCGCTTCCGGCCGAAGCGCAAGGAGGCGCTCGAAACCATCGACACGCCGATCACGGCGATCGCGATCGGCCGCGAGCTATGATTTGAAGCGCCGGAGCTTTCGGCGCCCTTCCGGCCTAATTAGGCGCGCCTGATCCTATGCGCCGATTGTCCGCCGAATGGCGCGGGCGGCGTCCTCGATCAGCCCTGGCCCCAATCGGTCGCGCCTGAGCACATCGGCCCAAGCGATGAGATCGGCGATCCTGGCTGCGGCGCGCCAATCCTCCGGGAGAGCGCCGCCGGCGTCGCGGTAGCTTAGGGCGACGGCGTCGATGAAAGCCTCCTTCTCGCCGAGCGGCGGGCGCAAAAGATTGCCGAAATCGAAAGCAGGCGTCCCCGCGAAGGCGAATTCCCAATCGAGCACCGCGGCGACCCGCCAGGCGCGATTTTCGTCGCGGCGCACCAATATATTGGAGGCGTTGAAATCGGCATGGACGAGGCGGGGATCGCCGAGCCAAGCGTCCAAATGATGGCCTTGCCGCTCGATGAAGAGAACGAGCCCGGCGGCGAGCTCCGGTCCGAGCCGCGCGCCGAAAGCGCCTGAGTCTCGGCAGGCGCGCAAGAAGCCGAGGATGGCGTCGCGACGGAAATCGATCGGGGCGTGAACGCGAAGCTCCGCGTCGAGAAAGCCCGAGGCTTCGAAGCGGATCGCATGGATCGCGGCGAGCGCTGAGCCGACGCGCAGGCCAAGCGCCTGCTGGTTTTTCTCGTCTAGGCCGCGGCTGATGCTCGCGAGGCGCGCGCCCTCGACCCAGTCGAGAATGGCGTAGGGCTTGCCCGTCACCGGATTCGCCTCGGCGAAATGGAGAAAGCGCGCGGTCGGGACGCCCCGGCGCAGCAGCAGCGCATTGAGCGCCGCTTCCTTGCCCGCCTCCTTTGGATTGCCCTGGTAGAGGCGCAGGTTCACGCGCATGAGAGCGGGATGAGGAAAAGCAGCAACCGGTTTTCCGCCCGCATCCCGCTCTAAACTCTTGGAATCGATCACGGTCATGATTTTGGATCGATTCGATCCAAAACCATCGTGATCTAACGGCGCGGACAGCCCGACCTCGATATTCGTATTGGTCAGGCCGCCTCTGGCGGGCTTGAAATAGGCTATTTCGGCGGCGGGAAAAGCCGCGGCCACGAGCCTCTCGATCGCCGCCCCGTCGAGCCCGATCTCAGGCTCATTGCGGCCCCAGTCCTCGCGCATGTTTCCGCTCGATCCCTGCGCAAGACGCTCTTTCGTCTAGAGCGCGTTCCGATCGGATGGAATCATCCAATCGATAAGAACTCGCTCAAAATCAATAAGTTGGAGCATGTTCTGATCGAAAAAGTCGATCAACTTTTTCGGAACATGCTCTAAGCCAATTCCACCAAAAGCCCGTCGCGCAAGGTAACGCGCCGATCCATCCGCCCGGCGAGCTCCATGTTATGGGTCGCGATCAAGGTCGCAAGGCCCGTGGCCCTGACGATCGCATCGAGCGCCTCGAAGACATGATTGGCGGTCTTTGGATCGAGATTGCCGGTCGGCTCGTCGGCGAGCAAGAGCCCCGGGCCATTGGCGACGGCGCGCGCGATCGCGACGCGCTGCTGCTCGCCGCCGGAAAGCTCCGCCGGCCGATGCTTGGCGCGCGCCGACAAGCCGAGATAATCGAGCAATTGCGCCGCGCGCTCCTCGGCCTCGCGTCGCGAATATCCGCCGATCATCTGCGGCAGCATGACATTTTCGAGCGCCGAGAACTCCGGCAGCAAATGATGAAACTGGTAGACAAAGCCGATTTCGCCGCGGCGCAGCGCGGTGCGGGCGTCATCGGCGAGATGGGTCGTGCCGAGGCCCGCGACATAGACCTCTCCGGCGTCGGGCTTCTCGAGCAGGCCGGCGATATGAAGAAAGGTCGATTTTCCCGCGCCCGACGGCGCAATCAGCGCGACCGACTGGCCGGCCCAAAGGGACAGACTGGCGCCGCGCAATATCTCAAGCGGCGCGCCCGCCTGATCATAGCGGCGTTCGATCCTCTCGAGATGGAGCGCCGGAGCGGACATGGCTATTCGTAACGCAGCGCTTCGACCGGATCGAGCTTCGCCGCGCGCCAGGACGGATAGATCGTCGCCAGAATCGAAAGCGCGAGGGTCATGGAGACGACCGCCAGCACGTCGCGCGGATCGACCACGGAGGGCAGGCGCGAAAGAAAATAGAGCTCGGCCGGAAACAGATTGGCGTGAAGCAGCTGGTTGAGGATCTGGCGGATCGCCTCGACATTGCTCGCGACGACGAGGCCGAGAAGAAAGCCGGCGAATGTTCCGGCGACGCCGATCGAGGCGCCCGTGATGAGGAAGATCCGCATGATTCCGCCGCGCGTCGCGCCCATCGTGCGCAGGACGGCTATGTCATGGCCCTTGTCCTTGACCAGCATGATGAGGCCGGAGATAATATTGAGCGCGGCGACGAGCACGATCAGCGTCAGGATGATGAACATGACATTGCGCTCGACAGTTCAGCGCGTCGAAGAAGGTCTTGTTGCGCTCGCGCCAGTCGGTCATGATCATCGGCCGCATCACCGCCTGGTCGATCGCGCCGCGCACCGCATCGAGATCCTCAGGCCGATGCACGAAGACCTCGATGACGCTCGCCTCATTATCCTTGTTGAAGAAGCCCTGCGCCTCCGCCAAGGGCATATAGACGAAAAGCTTATCGAATTCGGCCATGCCGATCTGGAAAATCGCCACGACCGGATAGACCTTGATGCGCGGCGTGACGCCAAACGGCGTTTGCGCGCCATTGGCGATGAGGATCTTGATCTTGTCGCCGATGCGCAGCCCGAGGCCTTCGGCGAGCCTCTGCCCGATCGCGACGCCGCCCGCCTTGTCGAAACCTTCGAGCGTGCCCTGCTTCACATTGCCGGCGATGCCGGGAAGGCGCTTGATGTCGGCTTCCCTGACGCCGCGCACCAAGGCGAAATCCATCACGGTGGTCGACGACGCGCGCCGGCGCCTCGATCATCGGGATCGGCGAGATCGACTCCCGGCAGCCGCGGCGACTTCATCACGACTTCATCATAATCGGTGAGCGGCGAATCCGCCGCCTGCAGGAAGATATGGCCGTTGATGCCGACGATCTTGTCCAGCAGCTCTTTGTGAAAGCCGTTCATCACCGACATGACGACGATCAGCGTGGCGACGCCGAGCGCTGATGCCGAGAAAGGAAAAGCCGGCGATGACCGAGACGAAGCTGCCCTTGCGCCGCGCCCGCAGATAGCGCGAAGGCGATCATCCATTCGAACGGCGCGAATGGGCGCGGTCGGCGCAGGCGAGCCCTCGGTCATGCGGCGGCCAAGCGCGCGACGGCTTCGGCGAGATCAAGGCTTTCGCGCGCGCCCGTCGCCCGCGTCTTGACCTCGACCTTGCCCTCGGCAAGGCCTTTCGGGCCGACGATGACCTGATATGGCAGGCCGATCAGATCGAGCTTGGCGAATTTGCCGCCGGGCCGATCATCCGTGTCGTCATAGAGAACCTCAATTCCGGCCTTTTGGAACGCGGCGTAGAGCTCGGCGCAGGCCGCGTCGGTCGCGGCGTCGCCGACCTTGAGATTGGCGATGCCGATCTTGAACGGCGCGACCGCTTCCGGCCAGATGATGCCGTCTTCGTCATGATTGGCCTCGATCGAGCGCGCCGACGAGGCGCGAGACGCCGACGCCATAGGAGCCGCCCTGGAAAGGCCGCTCGGCCCCGTCAGGCCCGGCGATGACGCGCCTTCATCGGCTTTGAATATTTGTCGCCGAAATAGAACACCTGGCCGACCTCGATGCCGCGCGTGTGGATGCGCTTGCCTTCCGGCGTTTCGCGCTCGAAGCGGGCCTCGTCATGCACGTCTTCCGTCGCCGCGTAAAGGCTGGTCCATTGCTTGATGATCGGCGAGAGGTCGCCGTCGTAATCGATGTTCTCGCCGGCGGGATCGGCAGATCGAGCACGTCGGCATTGCAGAAGACACGCCGATTCGCCCGTTTCGGCGAGGATGATGAATTCATGGCTCTGATCGCCGCCGATCGGCCCGGTCTCGGCCCGCATCGGGATGGCGCGCAGCCCCATGCGCGCGAAAATGCGCAGATAGGCGACGAACATGCGATGATAGGAGAGCCGCGCCGCGGCCTCGTCGATATCGAAGGAATAGGCGTCCTTCATCAGGAATTCGCGCCCGCGCATGACGCCGAAGCGCGGCCTCTGCTCGTCGCGAAACTTCCACTGAATGTGATAGAGGATCTTCGGCAGATCGCGATAGGAGCGGACATAGGCGCGAAAGATCTCCGTGATCATGTCCTCGTTGGTCGGCCCGTAGAGCAAGTTCGCGCTCGTGCCGGTCCTTGATGCGCAGCATCTCCGGACCATAGGCGTCGTAGCGCCCGGTTTCGCGCCAGAGATCCGCCAATTGCAGGGTCGGC
>CAWESJ010000126.1:0-4612 GCA_963811015.1 uncultured Alphaproteobacteria bacterium
AAGCGACGGCCGGAACCGGTCTGGGGCTCGCCATCGTCAAGGACCTTGTCGAGGCGCATGGCGGCCACATCGTCGTCGTTGACACGCCCGGCGGCGGCGCGACCTTCAAAGTGACGCTTAAGCAACTGCATGATCTGAAAGTTACCCTTCGAGGGGCTAACGCATTGGAAAGGCAAGCCGTTACCCCGCCTGGCGATCGAGGCCAGCGTTTCTCCATTTCCTAAGCTCTACTTCTCCCGGCGGTGCGGAACGGAAGCTGGAGCCGAGAGCCAGAGAGGTCAAAGGAAGCGGCGGCGTTTATTTGACACACTGAAGGCGCTCAAGCCTTTTCGAACATGGGAAATTCCTGGCGAGTGCGAGCAATTATAGTGCTATTGCCTAGACATAGTGCTCATCATCGTCGGGCATGGCACGCCAATAAAAAACAATCGTTTATGCTGAATCGCCTCGCTTCAGGCAGATCGAAACGCCGCGTCGTTTCGTCATCCATCACCGCCGCGGCCTTGAAGGCGGCGTCTTGGCGCCTTCGACGGTTGCGCTTAGATTGCGGGGCTTGCGGGACGGACGCGACCCGGCAAGACCGCCGCGCGAATTTTTGAAAAGGGCCGTGGCGGGCCGACGATCGCCGCCTTGAACCTGTCCTGAGGATATCTTCGCCCGGATCGATCCCGACCGGGACCGCGACGCCTCCAAAGACAAAGCGGAGCGAGGCTTCGCCTATCAATCGACGCCAGCCGTTCGAGCAGCGCCCCACAAAGGACCGATCACGATGAAGTCAGAATTCAACGACACGAAAGCCGTGGCGCATCTGCCCAACCTAGACATCGAGATCCTGCATCGCCGCCCCTGGCGCGGCGACGAAGAACTCCTATCGATCACGCTGCGCGCGACGCCCTCGTTCGACGCGTTCTTCCACTATGCCCGAGCCGCGAATCCCATGTTCATCTGGATGCGGGCGTTCGAGGCGGCATGGTCTCCTTGGCTTCGCCTGAGCGCTCCGGCGCCGATCAAACGTCTCCAAGAAAAGGAATAGAGCGCCCGACGCAAAGCTCCACCTCGTTCACGACCCTCGCAGCCTCCGGGACCAGTTTCTTCAGCGCGCCGGCCTGGTCCTCAACTCATCCAGCAGCGTAGCGGGCGCGACCAGCGCAATGCAGGCGGTGCCTTTAAGCACGCCGCCGAAGCGGATTGTCCGCTAGACCTATCTGCGTTTCAGCACGTAGAGATTTACGGAATGCCTGCGGGCGCCGTCCCATCACGACGCGCCCGCAGTGCATGTTCCTCTGCGCGTCATCCGGCCGGCCCGCCCGGATCCTCATCGATCTTATGCGGCCTCTGACCATGCGCTTCGGCGTCGAGCCCAATCGCCAAGGCCGCGGCGGCGAAAATCATAATCGCGTGGCGCCTCGAATTTCAGTCAGCGAATGGCGCTGCGCAGCGGCGGGACATTTCAAATGCGACAAGATAATGATAATATTGCGCCTCGATCCGTCGCGCGGCGCAACAAAGCGCATGGGCTATTCTATCGCGGCTGAGATTTGTTCTAGGTTCGTCGGGAATTTTTCCAGGGACGAGCCAGCTTTTGGAAAGATTTTGCGGCGAACCCGGGCGGGCCGCGACCTTGATCGCGGCGCAAGACGCCGCGCAAGACCGCCGGAGACCTCCTGACCATGCTCTATTTCACCCGGACCAGCGCTTCGCTGCGGGCGCGGCTGATTCTCATTCCCTCGGGCCTGCTCGCGCTCGGGATCGTCGCCGCGATCTTGGTGACGCTTTATGACGCCAAAGACCGCATCAGCTCCGAGATCGCCTCGGGCGTCAATCTCGGCAGCCTTTTGATCGGATATGCGCTCGATGACGTCGAAAGCTCCGCCGCGCCGGAGGCGGCCCTGGAACGGCTGCAGCGCGAGCTGCGTCATGTCAGGCATATCACGGTCAGGTACAGCGCCTCGGCCGGAAGCGCTGAAGACGATGCGGCCCAAGCCTCCCGCAATCCGGAGGCGCCGAAATGGTTCCTCGATATTTTCGCGCCTGAGAGGATGGTCAAATCCTATCCCGTGGCCATCAAGGGCGAGCCGCACGGCGAACTCGTCATGTGGACGAAGCCGTCCGACGAGGTCGCGGAAATTTGGAACGGACTCGTCTTCCTGACCAGTCTTCTCGCCGCCATCTCGGTTGGAATCGTGACGCTGATCTCGCTGACCGCAAACCAGATGCTCCGGCCCCTCAATGACCTCGTCGACGGCCTCGGCCGCCTGCAGCGCGGACAGTTTTCCGGGCTCGGCGAAATATGCGTCGTCGAGTTGCGCCAGATCGGCGAACAATTCAATCGGCTTGCGCAATCCCTGGCGCGCACGGAAGCCGACAATCATTTCCTCATCGACCGCATGATGTCGATCGAGGAGGCGGAGCGCAAGGAGCTCGCCCGCGAGTTGCACGATGAATTCGGGGCCTCCCTGTTCGGCATAAGGGCCGCGGCCTCCTGCATAATCGAGGACGCGTCGCGAGATCCGGACGCCGAGCGCGCGCAGGAAATCATCAGCCGCGCCGAGGCGATCTCCGCGCTGGCCGAACTCGATTCAAAAACATAACTATCGAATCCTCGAGCGCATCCGCCCGGCGATCCTGCATCAAGTCGGCCTCCTCAACGCCACGCGCCACCTGGTCGAGGATTGGCGCTTGGCGCATCGCGACGTCGATTGCGAGCTCCGCCTGCCGGCCGAGCAGGCGGGGTTCGACGAAGAGACGAGCCTGACGAGTTATCGCATCGTCCAGGAATGCCTCACCAATGTCGCGCGCCACGCGAAAGCCAGGCGCGTTCGCGTGGCCCTCGAGATCGACGACAACCACAAAGATCAGCGCTCCGCTTCGGCCGCCGGCCCGCGCGCCCTTCGCGTTTCGATCGAGGACGACGGCGTAGGCCTGCCGCCTGATTTCAGATTCGGCTTCGGATTTCTCGGCATGAGCGAACGCGTCCGCAAGCTCGGCGGCCAGCTCCATGTCGCAAACGGCGCAAGCGCCGGAGCGTTGATCGAGGCGGTCATACCCGTCGCCGACGCCGCGGCGTGACGCAAGCATCCAAACGGGCTGCAAGATCAGCTTCCGTCCATCGCGACCCGCCTGACCGTGATCGCGCGCGTTCGCCCAAGCGGCCGACTGGCGAGGGCGGCTTGGCGGCGATGGCTCGCCTTGCGCCAAGTCGAGGCGGCGGAACAGCGCGGCGCTGCATCTTCGGCTAGGCGAAAGCGATGTTTGTTGGACCAATTACGTCAATTGCGCTAAATTCTCAGCATCGCCAACGAGCGTTGGAACCTTGGCAATGAATGGAATTCGAAAAGCGGCCAACACGATTGGGTTAGGGCTTGCCGGCGCGGCCATGGTCGCCGCCGTGGTCGTCCGAGCAGTTTATGTCGTCTATAAAGTCGCGCGCAACACAAGCCTACGCATCATCAAATGATAGGCGAAGAATTCGACGCCTTCGCCTCGCTTATGCGCGCCTGACTCCGGGCTCAGGCTGCGGCGCGAGGAGGAACGGAAATGGTGAGGCGCTTCGACCATCTGACACTCGTCGTGCGCGACATCGATCGCGCGAAGGCGTTCTTCTCCGTTTTGGGGTTTGCCGAAGCCATGTCCGTGGTGATCGCCGGAGAGCCCTTCGCCAGCTATATGGGCGTGCCGGGCATCGAGGCCGAGCATGTCACGCTTGTCCTAAAGGACGCCTCTCCGCGAACCGAGATCCAGCTGCTGCGCTATCTCCATCCAGAGCCCTTGCCTGATCCGCATATCCGCGACTTGAGCAAAATTGGCATGAACCATGTCTGCTTTGCGGTCGACGACATTGAGAACGAGCTCGCCAATCTGAGAGCAAGCGGGTTCCAGACCCGCAACGAGGTCATGGACTTTCACTCGCGCAAGCTGGTTTTCATCGAAGGTCCGGAAGGCGTCACGGTGGAATTGTCGCAGTGGCTCTGATGAAATAGCGCTGATCGCCGCACTCGGCCGCGCGCCATTCGTAATAGCGGGCGCCGGCGCGACGCAGCGGGAGCTCTAGCTGTCGCCTGCTGAGCTCCCGGAAGACATCAGCCGGCGTGGAGCGGAGCGCTGGCGCGGTTTCGGCGGCGCATGGCGCGAGCGAGGCAAGGCTCGATGCGCCGCCGCTTTGGTTGTGGCGCACCCGTGCGGAACTTGGCCCATGGCGCATCCATCTATTCCCAAGAAAATATTGGACCGCTAAAGCCCGGGATCAAACAGCTAGTCTACTTGATTCTTGAGGTCGCCAGTAAATCAGCCAGAGACCGCATCGGCTAAGCGAGCAGTATCATAAAATATATTTTATAAAATATGTTTTACACAAGCCAGATGAGAATCGCGATAAATTGCTTTTTAAAGGAAGCTTATATGCGTGTAATTCGCCTTGTGACGCTCCGCTGTGGCCGAGGCGCAACATCATTGCCAAATCAAATGTGGCGCGGAAACTATCTGTTGTCGGCGGAAAGGTATTCTCCTAGCTAAATACAGGTCTTCGAAGAGGCGTCGATTACTGAATGTGTGAAATAAAACTGTCACATTACTATAGTCGACCAAATATTCTTTACGACCGATAGCAATACAT
>CAWESJ010000127.1:0-7477 GCA_963811015.1 uncultured Alphaproteobacteria bacterium
GCGAAGGACCTCAATCATCCGGTTTTGGCGGATCTCAAGATCTGGTATGAGACGCATCTGCCGCGGATTTGCGGCCTCGCCTCCTGACCTTCGCCCAACCGGCTTCGCCATGTCCTCTTTCCTGCCCGCCAAAGCCATGGTTTTCGCGGCCGGCCTCGGCACGCGGATGCGTCCGCTGACGGAGCGGATTCCCAAACCGCTCATCAAAGTGGCGGGAAAGCCGATGATCGACCATATGCTCGACCGTTTCGAGGCGGCGGGGGTCGAGACGGCAATCGTCAACGTGCATCATCTCGCCGACCAGATCGAGGCTCATCTCGCCGCCCGCGCGGCGCCGAGGATCGTGATTTCCGACGAGCGCCGGAAGCTTCTCGATCAGGGCGGCGGGATCGGCAAGGCTTTGCCGCTGCTCGGGCCGGAGCCTTTTTTCATCTGCAACACGGACGCCTTCTGGGTCGAAGGCCCGAAGGATAATTTGCGCCGGCTCGGAGCCGCCTGGAACCCCGAGACGATGGACATTCTTCTTCTGGTCGCGGCGACCACGGTGAGCGTGGGGGTCGATTGGCCGGGGGATTTCCTTTTGGGCGGCGACGGCCGCCTGTCCCGGCGCCCCGAGCGCGAAGTCGCGCCTTTCGTCTATACCGGCGTCGGACTCGTCAAGCCCGAGCTTTTCGCGCATGAGACGCGCGACGTCTATGGCCTCGCGCCGTTCTTTTTCGAGGCGGCGGAGAAGGGCCGGCTGTTTGGCGAAAGGCTCGACGGCCTCTGGCTCCATGTCGGCGTCCCGAGCGCCATCGAGGAGGCGGAGCGGGTGATCGCGCGAAGCGTGCTTTGAGGGGATGCGCGGCGAAAGATCATTTTTCGTTCCCTAGTTGTTCTTGCGCGCGGACGGCGTCTCGGTTAAGCTCGAACAGGCCGGGGAAAGAACCGCGGCCGTGGGGGCGTCATGGTCGTCAGGGTCGCGACGGTCGCATTCGAGGGCATTGAGGCGCGGCCGGTCGACGTGCAGGTGCAGATCGCCAATGGCAATGTCGTCTTCACGGTGGTCGGCCTCGGCGACAAGGCCGTGGCCGAATCGCGCGAAAGGGTCCGCGCGGCGCTGAACGCCTCCGGGCTCGCCCTGCCGGCGAAGCGCATCACCGTCAATCTCGCCCCCGCTGATCTGCCCAAGGAGGGCAGCCATTACGATCTGCCGATCGCCCTCGGCGTCATGGCCGCGATCGGCGCCCTTCCGGCCGACGCCTTGCTGAATTACACGGTTCTCGGCGAACTCGCCCTTGACGGCGCGATCGCCGCCGTCGCCGGCGTCCTGCCCGCCGCCATGGCCGCCAACGCCCGGGGCCACGGGCTTATATGCCCGCATGACAGCGGTCCGGAAGCCGCCTGGGCGGGCGAAGACATAGACGTGCTCGCGCCGATTTCCCTGATCCAGCTCGTCAACCATTTCAAGGGGACGCAGGTCATGGCGCGGCCGCGCCCGGCGATGCGCGGGGAGTCTGGCGCGCGCCTCGATCTGCGCGATGTCAAGGGCCAGGAAAGCGCCAAGCGCGCGCTCGAGATCGCCGCCGCCGGCGGCCATAATCTGCTCTTGAACGGGCCGCCTGGGGCCGGCAAATCCATGCTGGCGGCGCGGCTGCCGTCGATTCTGCCGCCGCTTTCGCCACGCGAGCTTCTCGAAGTGTCGCTCATCCATTCGGTCGCCGGCGATCTCGCCGGCGGCGCGCTGACCGATCGAAGGCCGTTTCGCGCGCCGCATCATTCCGCCTCCATGGCGGCCCTGGTCGGCGGCGGGACGCGGGCGCGGCCGGGCGAAATCTCCCTCGCGCATCACGGCGTCCTGTTTCTCGATGAATTGCCGGAATTTCAGCCGCAGGTCCTGGACAGCCTCCGCCAGCCGCTCGAGACCGGCGAAGTGGCGATCGCGCGGGCCAATCACCGGATCCTCTATCCGGCGCGGTTCCAGCTCGTCGCGGCGATGAACCCCTGCCGCTGCGGACATGCGACCGAGCCCGGCTTCGCCTGCGGCCGGCAGCCAAACGCGCGCTGCATCGCGCAATATCAGGCCAGGCTTTCAGGTCCCTTGCTCGACCGCATCGATCTCCATGTCGAAGCCCCGGCGGTGACAGCCGCCGACCTGATCCTGCCGCCGCCGGCCGAAGGCTCGAAGGAAGTCGCGGCGCGGGTCGCGGCGGCGCGGGCGGTCCAGCTTCGCCGCTACGCCGAGCTCGGATTGCCCGGCGTTTCGTCCAACGCCGCCGCGCCTTCGGCCGTCATCGAGGCCGCGGCCCAGCCGGATTCGAGCGGCCTCGCCTTGGTCAGGGAGGCCTCGGACCGGCTCCATCTCACCGCGCGAGGATTTCATCGCGTGTTGAAGCTCGCCCGCACGATCGCCGATCTCGACGGCGCCGAGAAGGTCGGAAGCCCGCATCTTGCGGAGGCTTTGTCCTATCGGATCGATTTGACGCGGCAAGCGCGGGCCGCCTGAGCCGGCCGCAAGACGGCGGAACGTCGGATCGAGGCCCCGCCGCGAAAACTATATCGATTTTGTGTTGATCCGGCGCTGTCAAATTCAGACGAATGTCAGGCGCCTTCTTTATAAAACGAATCTTCCGGCCGGCGCCCGACCTATGGAGAAAACTCATCCCAAGCGAAGCAAGACCAGCGGCCGGAGCGCCCGAACTGGCGCGCGCTTGCGCGCAAACGGAGTTCTTGCGCAATTGGCTGACCACGAAAGCCCTGCCGCTCTGGGCGACGGCCGGGTTCGACGCGCGGCGCGGCTGTTTCCATGAACGCCTGAGCTGGTCGGGCGATCCGGTCGGCTCCGTCGCACGGCGCGTCATGGTCCAAGCTCGCCAGATCTATGTTTTCGCGCATGCGGCGCATCTCGGCTGGTTTCCGCAAGGCGCGCGGCTTGCGGAGATCGCCATGCAAAGCCTTTTGCGCGATTTCCGCGGTCAATCCGTCACATCGGAGGGCTTCGCCTTTTCAGTCGACGGCGACGGCGCGATCGCGTCGCGGACCCGCGACGCCTATGCGCACGCCTTTATCCTTTTTGCGATCGCCTGGCTGCGGCGCCTGAACGGCGACCCCGGCCTCATCGCGCTGGCCGATGAAACGATCGCCTATATCGACGCGAAGCTGGAAGATCAGGTCCATGGGGGCCTTTTCGACAGTCATCCGGTTGTCGATCGCGGCAAGCGACAAAATCCGCATATGCATCTCCTGGAGGCCTATCTCGCGCTGGAGGCTTCAGCTCCCGGCAGAGGCTATCTGGAGCGCGCGAGGAAGCTCGTCTTGATGTTTCAAACGCGCTTTTTCCGCGCCGAGCCCGGCGTCCTCCTCGAATATTTCGCCGGGGATTGGAGCGATCATCCAGATGTGGCGAAGCGGCGGATTTTCGAGCCCGGCCATCATTTCGAATGGGTTTGGCTGCTCCGCGAGTTCCAGAATCGCTCGGGCGAGGACCAGAGCTTTTGGATTGACCGATTGACCCTCAGCGCGCAGGTGAGCGGCGTCGGCGAAGACGGGCTCGTGTTCGATGAAGTCGCGACCGACATGAAAGTCGTGAAGCGATCGCATCGGATCTGGCCGCATGCCGAGGGCGCGAAAGCCGCGGTCGCGCGGCATTTGCGCGGAGACGATGACGCGCCGCGCTTCGCCGCGAGCATGGTCGCCGCCTTGCGCGATCATTTTCTGAACAAGCCTTTTGAGGGCGGCTGGATCGACCATATCGGCGCGGATGGTCAGCCGCTTGTCGATTATGTTCCCGCGAGCTCGCTCTATCATCTGTTCCTTGCGGCGGCCGAATTGACGCGCGCCTTCCCGAGCGAAGGAAAAGCCGCGGACTGACGTCGCGCTTTGCGAATGTCCGCCAAGGCGCAAGGCGTCCAAAGCAGGTTTGGATGCGCGGCCGCGCCGCCGCGCCAAGCCGAAATATCGATTTGTCGAAACGAGGCTGAGGCCGCCTGGCGCGGAGCCGACGGCTGTTTCGTGTGGATCGGCCGCGGCGGTCATGATAAAATCTCCACAAACATCAATTATTAGTTCATAATCATTCGCCAATACCCAATCGTCTCGGCTTCGCCGAGATTACCTTTGGCTCGCACATCGGATCCCGGCGTGTTGAATTTTCTGGATCGCTTTGCAAAAGGCCGCATCGCCGTCATCGGCGATTTGATCGTGGATTGCTATCTTCAAGGGGATGTCAGCAGGATCTCGCCCGAGGCGCCGGTGCCCGTCGTCCGGTCGCTTTCGGAAAAGTCGGTTCCGGGCGGCGCCGCCAATGTCGTCGCCAATCTCGCGACGCTCGGCGCTTATGTCGCGGTCGTCGGCTTGACCGGGGCCGACGAGGCCCGAAAGCAATTGATCGAAAGCCTGCGCGGCCATGGACACGTCGACGTCTCCGGCGTCATCGCGGTCGCCGGCCGCCCGACGACCCGGAAGCTCAGGGTCCTTGGCGCGCATCAGCAGATTATTCGGATCGATCATGAGGACGCCTCTCCTTTCGATCGATTGATCGAAGATCGCGTGCTCGAAGCCGCTTTCGCCGCGATCGCGCCGGCCGATGTCGTGATTCTTTCCGATTATGGCAAAGGCGTCCTCTCAGGCAGGGTCCTCAGCGGAATCATCGGCCGGTGCAAGGCCGCGGGCAAGCGGGTCCTGATCGATCCAAAGCGAACCGATCTTTCCTTCTATCGCGGCGCCTCGATTTTGACCCCGAACCGGAAGGAGTTGACGGCCGCGACGGGGTTGCCCTGCGAGACGGATGCCGAGGCGACCGCCGCAGCAAGCCGCGCGCGCGAGGTTTCGGGCGCCGACATTCTTCTGACGCGCTCCGAAAAGGGCATGTCCTATTTTCCCGCCGACGGCGCGCCAATTCACCTCGCCACGGTGGCGCAGAACGTGTTCGACGTATCCGGCGCGGGCGATACGGTCATCGCCGTCCTGGCCGCGTCCCTCGCCGCCGACCTATCGATTCGCGACGCCATGAAAATGGCCAATCACGCCGCCGGGATCGTCGTGGCGAAAGTCGGCACGGCGGTTGTGACCAAGGCCGAGCTCAGCGCCTCTTTGGCGTCGGAAATGGCCTCCGCGTCGGTGAACGACGGGCGGCATGTCGGGGTCGCCGACGCCGTCGCATTGCGTTGGGCCTGGGCGAGGGAGAAACTGACCGTCGGTGTCGCCAATGGCTGCTTCGACCTTTTGCATCCCGGCCATGTCTCCCTCATCCGGCAAGCCGCCGAATCCTGCGATCGGCTTATCATGGCGCTGAATTCGGACGCCTCGGTCCGCCGCCTGAAAGGGCCTTCGCGGCCGATCCAGGACGAAAAAGCGCGCGCAGCCGTCATTGGCGCGATCAAAGGCGTGTCGGCGGTCGTCCTCTTCGAGGAAGACACCCCGCTCGAGCTTCTCCAGGCGCTGCAGCCGGACATTCTCGTGAAAGGCGCCGACTATACCGAGGACAAGGTTGTCGGCGCCGACATCGTCAGGGCGCGCGGCGGCAGAGTCCTTCTGGCGAACCTGTCGGCGGGCCAATCAACCACGAATTTGATCAAGGCGGCCGAAAAGCCGCTTCCGATCGAAGCGAAGCTTCAGGTCGGATCAAAATACGAGGCTTTTTCCATCGAAGCGAGCGGCGGCGAGCAGCGCGATCGAATGCCGACGCCATGATTTCCTGGAGATGTTCGGAAAAAGTTGACTGACTTTTTCGGTCAGAACATGCTCCAATTTATTGAGCTGGAGCGCCCGCTGCGCGGACGGCTTCCTCAGCCTGGGTCAATTGATCAAAATCAACGCGCCGCCTCAAAGCCCAAAATAGTAAAGCGGAGCTCGGGCCGCATATGGCCTTCGCCCTCGGAGTCGCTCATGTCCTACGCCAGCTTGATGGTCCATGTCGATTTGGACTATCGCAATGACGCAAGGCTCAAGATCGCCGGCGATCTCGCCGAGCGGTTCAAGGCGCGCGTCATAGGCGTCGCCGCTCAGGCCGAAGTCACGCCGGTCTATTACGCCGATAGCTATAGCTCGGCTTTCATCGCCGAGCGCGATTTGGCCGACATCAAGCAGCGGATGCAGCAGGCGGAGGAGCGCTTTCGGACCGCGCTGTCGGGGCGCGTCAAGGATATTGAATGGCGGACGGCGATCGAGAGGCCGGCGCCTTTTATCGCCGAGCAATGCCGCGCCGCCGATCTTATCATCGTCGGCAAGACCGCTTCCGCCGAAACGCTTGATCTCGGCGCCCAATTCGATTCGAGCGATTTGATCGGACGCGCCGGCCGTCCCGTGCTCCTCGCGCCGCATGACGTCGACAGCCTGAAGGCCGAGCGCGCGCTCATCGCCTGGAAAGATTTCGAGCGAGGCGCGGCGCGCGGTTTTCGAAGCCTTGCCGATCCTTCGGTTAGCGCAAAAGGTCATAGTCGCGGCGATCGACGAGGACAATGATCCGCCGGAGGCGAACCGCATTGTCGCGGATGTCGTCGCCTGGCTCGGGCGTCACGGCGCGAACGCCGTCGGCAAGGTCGAGCCCTTGAAAGGGCATGCGGCGGAGCAGCTCGACAGGATTGCGGCCGAGGAGGGCGCGGATCTGCTCGTCGCTGGCGCCTATGGCCACAGCAAGCTGCGCGAATGGATTCTGGGGGGCGTCACGCGCGATCTCCTCAAGCAAACGTCGCGCTGCCATCTGATGTCCCATTGACGAATTTCGCGCCGCCGGCCGGAAAGATCCGCGATGCGCGCCATGGTCTTGCACAGGATCAAAACGCCTCTCGTCTATGAGGAAATGCCGGACCCGATTCCGGGCGCGGGCGAGCTGCGCGTCAAGGTGGAGGCGTGCGGCGTCTGCCGGACCGACCTCCATGTCGTTGACGGCGAGCTGCCGGACCCTAAGCTTCCGATCATTCCGGGGCATGAGATCGTCGGGCGCATTGATGCGCTCGGTCCGCAGGTCGCGGGGCTTCAAATCGGCATGAGGGTGGGCGTTCCCTGGCTCGGGCATGCCTGCGGAACCTGCCCCTATTGCGCGGCGGAGAAGGAAAATCTTTGCGATCACCCGCTGTTCACCGGCTACACGAGAAATGGCGGCTATGCGACCCATGCCGTCGCCGACGCGCGTTTCGCCTTTCCCTTGGATGAAGCGGCGCCGGCCGCGGCCCTCGCGCCGCTGCTCTGCGCCGGATTGATCGGCTGGCGCTCGCTCGGCTTCGCGGGGCCGGGCGAGACCCTCGGCCTCTATGGCTTCGGCGCTGCGGCCCATATCGTCGCGCAGGCGGCGCAGGCCCAGGGGCGCAAAATCTTCGCCTTCACGCGCCCGGGAGACGCGGCCGCGCAAGCTTTCGCCCTTCGCCTCGGCGCGGCCTGGGCCGGCGGGTCGGAGGAAAGGGCGCCGGAAGCGCTCGACGCGGCGATCATTTACGCGCCTGTCGGAGGCCTTGTGCCCGCAGCCCTCGCAAGCGTCCGAAAGGGCGGGGTCGTCGTCTGC